>NZ_KV838077.1:9338-29017 GCF_001838645.1 Neisseria sp. HMSC70E02
CCGTACTGGTTTAAAGTTAATCCACTATATTTCCGTCAGGCAGGAAACTACTTCCAGTCCTGCACCCGCTTCAAGTCTTTCTGCGCCAGCGTGTCGGCGTGTTCGTTGCGGCTTTGGTATGCCCTGTTTTGCAAGATGCTGTTGGCAACGTAGTTTAAGTGTATTTTGGCGGCTTCGGCGGCATCGGCAGGGCGGCGTTCGAGTATGGCTTCGTAGATGGCGCGGTGTTGCGCAATCAGCTTGGGGCGCGGGTCTTCGGTTTGGTTGGAATAGATGATGCTGCTGCGCGTCTGGCGGTAGAGCATTTTGAGCAGGCCACCGGAGAGGTGGCTGAAGAGGATGTTGTGCGCGGCGTCGGCGATGGTTTGGTGAAAGCTCACGTCGGCTTCGCTTTGATGTTCCAGATTGCCGCTTTCGCAGGCGGATTCGAATTTTTGCCGCCAAAAATCAATCCGTTTCAAATCGGCATCGGTGCGCCGTTCGGCAGCCAACGATGCCATGCAGCCTTCGATGTGGCAGCTGAAATCGAAAACGTCGGTTTCCCAGTTGGAATGTTTGCCGAGCAATTCTTGCCAGCTTTGGAGGAAATCCTGCTGCGGTTTGACGGAAACGTAATAGCCGTCGCCCTGACGCGCTTCCAAAACCTGCCGCGCAATCAGGATGTTCAGCGCAACCCTGACCGACGGGCGCGATACGCCGAATTCTTCCGCCAACGTGCGCTCGGGCGGGATTTTGCCGCCTTCTTCGTAAATGCCCGCCGCGATGCGTTCCTCCAATATCGACAATATTTGGTCGCTGATTTTTTGCGGACGAACCAGTTTTGTCATTGTAATTCCCTCTTTTCCATCATGTTTTTTCTGCGAAGAAGACCCAAATCCGATAATGTGATGCGGCAGGCCGTCCGAAAGGGCAGCCTGCATCAAAATTGGCATGACCAAATTGGCATGACCAAGGTCGCCGTATTCTAATTAACCGCCCCGTATCCCGTCAATATGGCTTGTCCTACCCGTATGTGTTTTAAAACTACATCGGGCTACATTTTTACAATTCATATAATATTTTGTTTTATTTAAAATTAAATAACAAATTTGCGCCGATGCAGCCGGGTCGTCTGAAAAAATAATTGACCGCCATATTAAAGTTTCGTAAAGTGTCCTCCGTTCTCAAAATTGGTTTTACCAATTTAGGAAAATATATTAGAAAAATATTCGGAGATTTTCCCTATGGATACTTGGATTCAAAACTATACCGCAGTGGGCGGCAGCCTGTATTTGACGGCAGCCGTCGCCCTCCTGCCCATTATCTTTTTCTTCGTCGCACTGACCATCCTGAAGCTCAAGGGGTATCAGGCGGGGCTTTATACGCTGCTGATTGCGCTTGGCGTTGCCATATTAGGCTTCGGAATGCCTGCGGGCATGGCAGTTTCTTCCGCGCTGTACGGCTTTGCTTACGGTTTGTGGCCGATTGCATGGATTATCGTTACTGCCGTGTTCCTGTATAAAATTACCGTAAAAACAGGGCAGTTCGACATCATCCGCGCTTCCGTGATTTCGATTACCGAAGACCAACGCCTGCAAATGTTGCTGGTTGGCTTCTCCTTCGGCGCATTCCTCGAAGGCGCGGCAGGCTTCGGCGCGCCGGTGGCGATTACCGCCTCGTTGTTGGTGGGTTTGGGCTTTAATCCGCTCTACGCCGCCGGTTTGTGTTTGATTGCCAATACCGCGCCCGTGGCTTTCGGCGCGATGGGCATTCCAATCCTGGTTGCCGGTCAAGTGTCCAACCTCGACCCTTACCATATCGGTCAGGTTGCCGGCCGCCAACTGCCGATCCTGTCGATTATCGTTCCTTTCTGGTTGGTCGCCATGATGGACGGTATGCGCGGCATACGCCAAACTTGGCCTGCCGTATTGGTGGCGGGCGTATCTTTCGCCACTACCCAGTTCATTACCGCCAACTTCATCGGCCCCGAGTTGCCTGACGTTACCTCCGCACTGGTCAGCTTGGTCTGCCTGTCTGCCTTCCTGAAAAAATGGCAGCCTAAAGAAATCTTCACCTTCAACGGCATGAAAAAACCGTCCGAGCGCAAAGCGGGCGAATACACTGCCGGACAAATCATCAAAGCCTGGTCTCCTTTCGCCATCCTGACCGTTTTCGTCAGCGTGTGGACGATTAAGGGCGTTAAAGAGGCTTTGGGCGTTGCCACCATCAAATTCGACTGGCCGATGCTGCACAACTTAGTACAAAAAGCCGCGCCCATCGTCAGCGAACCGACACCATACGCTGCCGTGTTCAAAATCGACCTCCTCGGCGCAGTCGGCACGGCAATTCTGTTTGCTTCCATCGTTTCCGCCGCTTTGCTGAAAATGAAACCTTCCGAAGCCGTCAGCACTTTCTTTGAAACGCTCAAAGAACTGCGCCTGTCCATCCTGTCCATCGGCTTGGTACTCGGCTTCGCATTCGTGGCAAACTATTCAGGCCTGTCGTCCACGTTGGCACTCGTCCTCGCCGCTACCGGCACCGTGTTCCCGTTCTTCTCGCCGTTCCTCGGCTGGCTGGGCGTATTCCTGACCGGTTCGGACACCTCCGCCAACGCGCTCTTCGGTTCGCTGCAAGCCAGCACTGCGCATCAAATCAACGTCGTACCCGAACTGACCGTCGCAGCCAACACCACCGGCGGCGTGACCGGCAAAATGATTTCGCCGCAATCTATCGCCATCGCCTGCGCGGCAGTCGGTCTGGAAGGCAAAGAATCCAACCTGTTCCGCTTCACCGTGAAACACAGCTTGATTTTCTGTACCTTCGTCGGCCTGCTGACCCTGCTGCAAGCTTATGTCTTGCCGTGGACGCTGGTTTTCTTCAACAAATAAGCCAATCGGCTTGAAATGAAAAGGTCGTCTGAAATCCAATTTGGGTTTCAGACGACCTTTTTGTTGTTGTGGGCGTGATCGGGTTTACCGTCATTTCCGTTTCGTTTAAACAGTAGGGGAATGCGTGAATCGAAGATGGTTTAAGTTGGGTTGGATTTCAAACAGGAACGACGGCGGATAAGAAGGTCGTCTGAAAACGGCAAGGGCTTGCCTCGTTTTCAGACGACCTTTTGTCTGTGTGGCGAAACAGTAGAACAATCAGCTTTCGGATGTTTCCTGTTTCAAATCGACCAATCGTGTTCCCGCCAAGAAGTCGTATAAAAACTGCCGGTCTGGGTTCAGCAGGGCAAAGCCCCACGGCAGGATGAGCCAGATAAGGGCTGCACCGAAGGCAGGTATGGGCGGGACGGCGAGCAGGTGGCGCAGGCCGGCGTAGGCGAGCAGGGGGATGAAGACGACGAAGATACACGACCAAATAAAGCGGATGCGCAGTTGCGACAATGGCGGCAGCGTGCCGTTTCTGCCGTGCAGCCCGATTTTCCACGTCTGCATGGCGAGGGTGCGGCCGGTTTTCGTCCAGTTGGTTTTGAAGTAGAGCCACCAGCTGCCTACAAAGATAACGCAGGTAACCAAGCTGGAAAGGAGCTGGGAGACGGGGTTGAGGAAAATCGCGGCGATGCCGGCAAGGAGGGCGGCGATGGCGGTCACGGCGCCGGTCAGCAGCAATTCGTACATCAGGGCGGCAAGGCGGCGTTTGACGGGGGCGGGGGGAAGGGCGGTCATGGCGGTCTGCTCGGTAAAAAGGTCGTCTGAAAAACGGAATACTTGGTTCGGGCGAAACCGCCGCATCCGTTTTCAGACGACCTTTGTGTGGGAGGAATCAGCGGTGGGGGCGTTTTTGTCCGCGCGCCTGCTGGGCTGCCATCTGGTTCATTTCCTGACGGGTCGGGCGTTTTTTGAACATGGCGTGCGCTTCGTCAGCCGAACATTTTTGCGACAGGCAGACCAACGTTATCGCGTCTTTTTGGTGTTGTCCGCCGCTGTGGTACATACGGCGCAGGTTGGCTTCGTTGATGCGGCCTTTTTCGGGGTCGATGTCGAATTTTTTCAGGCGTTCGAGAAACTGGCGCTGCTGGCGGCGCGAAGTCCAGACAAAGCCGCCGGCGGCTGCGGCGACGATGATGACGGCAAGCAGGATGGCGAGCGGCCACGAATCGACGATTAAGACGATGATCAGGCTTAAAACGGCGGTGGTCAGCACGAGCAGGCCGCCGATGCGGAGTTTGGTTTGGTTGTCCATGAAGTTGCAGTTCCTTGTAAGGGTGGAAGGTCGTCTGAAAAGGGTGTGCGGCAGACGGGCAAGCGGCGGCGCATTTCTGAACGCGCCGAATGCTTGTCTAACCGCTGCATTGAGTGGTGGACGGATTTCAGACGACCTCAAATATCATAACTTTATGTTTAACGGTATTTTACAGTATTTTTGCCGTTTGGGCGCGTACAGAAGCGATGCGGCATACAAACTTTCACGCTTTTTGCACAGGCGCGCCCTTGCCGCGAAAAGCACCTATCCATGCCCAATGAAATTACACCGCCAACCCCGTTACCAACTGCTTGAACTCCGTCCACGCGTCGCCGTCTTCCGCGCCTTTGATGATGCGGTCGATTTTGGCGCAGGTTTTCAGCGCTTCGATCAGGCGGACGGCGGGAATGCGTTTGACGGCAATCGGCGCGAGGGTTTGTTTGTCGCCCCACAGGCGCAGGCTGTTGCGGACGGATTGTACGCTTTGTCCTTGTTTGAGCGCGGCGGTCAGACGGATGAGGGTGCGGATGTCTTCGGCAACCGCCCACAGCAGCAAGACAGGCTCTTCGCCTTCTTCTTCGAGTCCATTCAGAAGGCGGGCGACGCGCAGGGCATCGCCTTTCATCCATGCGCCGGAGAGTTGGAACACGTCGAAACGGGCGACGTTGGCGACGGCGGCTTCGGCATCGGCGATGTTGACGGTATGGTTTTGCGGGTGCAGCAGGGCGAGTTTGTCGATTTCTTGGCGGGCGGCGAGCAGGTTGCCTTCGACGCGTTCGGCAAACAGGGCGAGCGCGTCGGGTTCGATGTCGAGTCCGACTTTGTTCAGACGACCCTTTATCCACTGCGGCAGGGCTTGCGCGCTAATGGCTTTGGCTTCGAGTACGGTGCCTTTGGCGGCGAGCGCGGTGAACCATTTTGCCTGCGTTTGGGCTTTTTCGAGCTTGGGCAGCAGAATCAGGGTAACGGTGTCTTCGGGCAGGCGTTCGGCGAAGGTTTGCAGCGCGTCGCCGCCGGTTTTGCCGGGCTTGCCGTTTGGAATGTGGATTTCCAAAAGTTTCAAGTCGGCGAAAAGCCCCGCGCTGCCTGCGCTTTGCAGGAGTTCGTCCCAGTCGGCGCCGTTGTCCGCCGTAAAGACTTCGCGGTTGAGGTAGCCTTGTTTTTTGGCGGCGGCGCGCAGGGTGTCGAGGGCTTCGATGCGCAACAGGTCTTCTTCGCCGTGAATGATGTACAGCGGCGAAAGCGGCATATCCGCGCTTACCTGTTCGATATTCATGACCGCCATCAATACGCTTTCAGGAACGTCAGGCGGCGGACGATTTGGTCGGCGGCGTCGGCGCGCATTTCCGCCCAGATGGTTTCGCTTTCTTCCTGTTTGCCCAACACTTCACTGTCGTTGTAGTCCATCGTGCGGTTGACGAGGACGGTAATCGGTTCTCCCACAGGCTCGCCGTTGCGCATGGCTTGGGCTTCGACGCGCAGCGTCAGCAGGTATTCGTTGACCAGCGCGGCGCGGGTGATGGTGTAGATGTCCTGACGGGTTTCGATGCCCTTGATGTCCAACGTCATTTGCGCTTCGGCGGCGGAAACAGGTTTGCCGTCGGCGCGGCGCAGGGCGTTTTCCAAAGCCTTCTGCATCACGGAGGCGTTTTGGATGTGCCAAGCGGGATACGGCAGCGTGCGTGCGGTGCCGCCCATGCCTTTGAGGTGGAAGCCGCAGGCGGACAGAAGCAGCACGGCGGCGGTCATCAGGATTTTGTTCATTTCATTCTTTCGGTTGCGCGGGTATCGGGGAATTATAGCGGATAGTCGGGCGGTCGGGAAACGCGGCGGCGGAAGGGGATTTCAGACGACCCCTTGCCGTTTGTCGTTTGCCTGCCCGATGGGTACAATCCCAACGTCAGACAACAGGAGAAACATCATGCACCCCATCCGCGAACCCATCCGCAGCGGCCTGCTGCAAGTATCGGACATCTATCAAATCTACTGGGAAGAATCCGGCAACCCCGACGGACTGCCCGTCATCTTCCTGCACGGCGGCCCGGGCGCGGGCGCATCGCCTGCCTGCCGCGGCTTTTTCAATCCCGACGTGTTCCGCATCGTCATCATCGACCAGCGCGGCTGCGGCCGCTCGCTGCCTTACGCCTGCACCGATGACAACACGACTTGGGACTTGGTTGCCGACATCGAAAAAGTCCGCGAAATGCTGGGCATTCAAAAATGGCTGGTGTTCGGCGGCTCATGGGGCAGCACCTTGTCGCTGGCGTATGCCGAAACCCATCCCGAACGCGTTGCCGGACTTGTCTTGCGCGGGATATTCCTGTGCCGCCCGTCCGAAATGGCGTGGCTGGACGAAGCAGGCGGCGTCAGCCAGATTTATCCCGCGCAATGGCAGAAATTCCTCGCACCCGTCGCCGAAGAAAAACGCGGCGGCCTGATTGCGGCGTATCACGAAATGCTGTTCGGCGAAGACGAAGCAGGTCGTCTGAAAGCCGCCAAAGCCTGGGCAGACTGGGAAAGCTACCTGATCCGCTTCGAGCCGCAAGACGTCGATGAAGACGCCTACCAATCGCTCGCCATTGCCCGTTTGGAAAACCATTATTTCGTCAACGAAGGCTGGCTGAAGGGCGACAAAGCGATTTTGGCGAACACGGACAAAATCCGCCATATCCCGACCATCATCGTGCAAGGACGTTACGACTTATGCACCCCCATGCAAAGCGCGTGGGAACTTTCGCAGGCGCTCCCCGAAGCCGAACTGCGCGTGATTCAGGCGGGACACTCGTCGTTTGATCCGCCATTGGCGGCGGCGTTGGTGGAAGCGGTGGAAGATATGAGGGAACGCGCGGCGTGGTGAGACATAATTTGAAAGGATAAATTGATAAGGATAAATTGATGAAGAAGCTGTTTTTAATCGCATTGGGGTTGGTAAGTTTTGATGTTTATGCCAACTGCCCCGGCAGGTATTTTCCTGATACGGGCATCTGTCAGATACAAGGACATAACGGGGAGGTTGTCAACTACAATGTGCCGCCTCCCCAATCAGGCAACAGCACCCCGCCTCCTAAAAAAATCATCTACTACGACGTGAAAGTTCCTTCTAAATTTGGGGCTTTGGCTGTTAGTGTGAAAGCCGGGCATATTGCGGGTTCATTGAATCACAGTTCAAAAGAGGAAGCTCAACGAGAAGCAGTCAAACGTTGTCAGCAAGGCAGTCGCAATACGCCTTGCAAAGCCATCACATGGGTAAGAAACGGCTGTCTCGCAGCTGCAAAAGGAAAAGTGAAAAACAACCTGTTTATTTTAGCCGATGCGGCAGGTCCGCAAGGAGCTGTCGAACAGGAGGCTTTGCAAAAATGCAGAAACAGAGGGGCAACGGAATGCGAAATCATCATGCCCGAAGGCTGCTCCCTGCCTCAATTGCAATAATCAAATCCAGCAAAAAGGTCGTCTGAAAACAAGATTTCAGACGACCTTTTTGCTGCAAGCAATGTAATGCAGCCGTTCGGGCGGGGTTTTGCGTTGATGCCCGCTTATTCGTACTCGGGGTAGAGCGGCATGGTGCCGGCTTCTTCGAAGGTCGAGTGTGCTTTGACTTCTTGCAGGCGGCGGCTGATGCGGCGGGTGACGGCTTCGGCTTCGTTTTGGTGGTCTATGGTCAGTCCGGGGACGGTTTTGCCGAAAAGTTCGGCATCGAGCAGACGCTCGGCGTGGATGCCGGGGCGGTAGTTGTGTCTGACGGCGGGGTCGCGTTCTTCAAAGAGGTAGCCGACGACGCTGTCGCGGGTCAGTGCGATGCCGAGTGCGGCATCTTCGCCGCCGAAGATTCGGAAGAGTTCGTCTTGCGGAAAGCCGCCGCAGGCGAGAAAGATGCTGCGGCGGAATACGGTGTTGCCGCCGACGGTCATTTGCAGCCGTTCCCATGCGGTGGGGAATTGCGGGTGGTTGAGGTAGTGTTCGGGAAAGCCGATAGGGCGCAATTTGAGGCGGACCAGGCTGAGGTAGGAATAGGCTTCCAAGCCGAGGTAGGCAGCGTTGAGGACGTTGTTTTCATAGACGTCGTCGGCGTCGAGGAAGGCGATGAAGTCGGCTTGGCTTTGCATGGCGCCCCAGTTGCGGGCTTTGGCGGCGCCGCCGTTTTCGAGCATGTATTCGCAACGGACTTTCGGATGGATGGCGGCGAGGTCGCTCATGATAAGGCGTGTGTCGTCGATGGAGGCGTCGTCAATCAGCCAGACGTTTTCGACGGCGGGTTGGGAAACGGCGCTCTCGACAGCCGCTTGAAGGGTGGCGGCGGAGTTGTAGCAGGGGATGATGACGTCTAGTGTGGGTCTCATAATGTGATGCTTTAAGGGGTTGTTGTGTCAAACGGTGGGGAAAGGTCGTCTGAAAACGGTATATTGGGTTTTCAGACGACCTTTTGGTATTGCCTGATGCGGATTACAACACTTTCACGATGCTTTCGCACAGGTAGTCGATGTTGTCATCGGTAATGCCGGCGACGTTGATGCGGCCGGAGCGCACGGCGTAGATGGCGAATTCGTTTTTCAGGCGGTCGACTTGTTCGGGCGTGAGGCCGCTGAAGGAGAACATGCCGTTTTGTTCGATGATGAAATCGAAGTCTTGATTTGCGCCTTTGGCTTTGAGCAGCTCGACGAATTTTTGGCGCATGGCTTTGATGCGGCCGCGCATTTCGTCGAGTTCGGCAATCCATTGTGCTTTCAAATCCGCGTCTTTCAACACGAGGGCGATGGTGTTCGCGCCATGTGAGGCGGGGTTGGAGTAGAGGGTGCGGATGATGGTTTTGACTTGGCTGTGGGCGCGGGCGGCGGTTGCTTCGTCTTCTGCGACTAAGGTGAATGCGCCGACGCGTTCGTTATACATGCCGAAGTTTTTGGAATAGGAGCTGGCGATGAGCAATTCTTTGTTGTATTTCAGGAAGGTGCGCAAGCCGTATGCGTCTTCTTCGAGGCCGTTGCCGAAGCCTTGGTAGGCGAAGTCAAATAGGGGCAGCCAGCCTTTTTCGGCGGAGAGTTTGGCGAGGGTTTCCCATTGTTCGGGCGTGGGGTCGATACCGGTGGGGTTGTGGCAGCAGCCGTGCAACAGGACGACGTCGCCTTTTTGCGCTTGGCCGAGGTCTTCAATCATGCCGTCCCAATCTAGACCGTGTTTGGCGGCGTCGTAGTAGCGGTATGGCTTGTCTTGGATGCCGACGGCTTTAAAAATGGCGTTGTGGTTGGGCCATGTGGGGTTGGAAATCCAGACGGTTTGTGCGTTCAACTGGCGTTTGGCGAACTCGGCGGCAATACGCAATGCGCCTGTGCCGCCGAGGCTTTGGGCGGTTTTGGCACGGCGGCTGGCGACGATTTCGTGGTCTGCGCCGAAAAGAAGGATTTGGGTTTGCTCGTTGTAGTCGGCAACGCCGTCGATGGTGAGGTAGTTTTTGGTGGTCTCGCTCTCGAGCAGGCGTTTTTCGGCTTCTTTGACGGCTTTGACGATGGGGGTCGCGCCGGATGCGTCTTTATAAACGCCGATGCCGAGGTTGACTTTTTCGGGACGGGTTTCGGCTTTGAATGCTTCGCCCAAGCCTAAGATGGGGTCGGCGGGGGCGGCTTCGATGTGCTTGAAGAACATGGTTTCTCGCTTTGCAAAAAATGAAGGGACGGGATATTTCCTTTGGGATTTTACGCTGTTTCAGGTCGTCTGAAAATGAATGCGGCAGGTTTTGCGCAAATGGTTTACATCATGCCTTTGATACCGGCGAGGATGATGCCGTAGCGCAGGATTTTTCCGGTCAGGAGCATGAGTGCGGAGGTGTAGGGGTTGAGCCTGAGCCAGCCTGCGGCAATGGGCAGCGCGTCGCCGATAACGGGCAGCCAGGCAAACAAAAGGGGCAGGGTGCCCCAGCGTTGGAGCAGGCGCAGGGTTTTTTCAGACGACCTTTTCTTGGACGGAATCAGCCGTCCCATCCAATAGGAAACCATGCTGCCCAAGCCGTTTGCCAGTCCGGCGCACAACCACGCGCCGTATGCCTGTTCGGGATAGGTGTAGATAAACGCGGCGAAGGCGGCTTCGGACGTGCCGGGCAGGATGGTGGCGGAGGTAAAGGCGGAGGCGGCGAGTCCGAGATAGGCGTAAATGAGGGGCATGGCGGATAAGTTTGCGTCAGGTCAAAGGTCGTCTGAAATAAGATTTTAAGTCGTTTGCGGGTAGGTTAATTGTAAAATTCAGACGGATTCTGTCTATAAAAATGCGTTATCGGACAGAATCTTGCTGAAACTCTATGTAGTCGGCGCATTTCCAGTGTTTGCAAGAATGGCAAAAGCCAGTATGATTCGGCCCGTTATTAACAGATATTAACTGTTTGTACGGTCAATTCCAATAAATCGAAAGGCAAATCATGTCTACGCCATCACAACAAAACCATAATTCCGCGCTGGTCGTCCTGACCGCGCTCTTCTTCATGATGGGTTTCATTACCTGCATGAACGACATCTTGATTCCGCATCTGCAAAAAATTTTCACGCTAACTAATTTTCAGGCGATGCTGGTTCAGTTCTGCTTCTTTACCGCCTATGCCATCATGTCGATTCCGATGGGGCATCTCGTCGGTAAAATCGGCTATAAAAACGGCGTCATCGGCGGCTTCTTGCTGACCGCCGTCGGATGCTTGTTGTTTTATCCTGCCGCAGACAGCCAATCTTACCCGACTTTCTTGGGCGCGCTCTTCATTCTTGCTTCGGGTGTCACCCTGTTGCAGGTTGCGGGTAATCCGTATGTGACCCTGCTGGCGAAACCGGGCAAAGAATCCGCTACGCTGACTTTGGTGCAGGCATTCAATTCATTGGGTACGACTATTGCTCCGATAATCGGTGCACATTTCATTTTGGCAGATGCGGCTCAGAAAGCCAGCAAAGCCGAGCAAATCGCCTCCGTCCAAATCCCTTATTTGGGTTTGGCGGGATTGTTGATCCTCCTCGCCGTTTTCGTAAAAATGATCCGTCTGCCCGATGCGCGCAAAATTGCCGTTGAGGAAAGCGAACACAATCACGACGGCAAAACCAGTGTGTGGCAATACAAACACCTTATTCTCGGTGTGGTCGGCATTTTCTGCTACGTTGGCGCGGAAGTATCCATCGGCTCTTTCATGGTCAATATTTTGGGCTTCCTGAAAGGATTGAGCCATGCCGAAGGTGCAAAACTGCTGTCGTACTACTGGGGCGGTGCCATGGTCGGACGCTTCCTCGGTTCGGCAGTGATGGCTCGAGTCGCGCCGAACCGCTACCTTGCCTTTAATGCCTCAGTTGCCACTGCCTTGCTTGTCATTGCCATCATGGTTGGTAAAGGTAATGCCGACATCGCCATGTGGGCGTTGATTGCCATCGGTTTTTTCAACTCCATCATGTTCCCGACCATCTTCTCGCTGGCGACCAAAAACCTCGGCAAATTTACCAATTCTGCTTCGGGTATTCTTTGTACCGCCATCGTTGGCGGCGCGCTGATTCCTGTTTTGCAAGGTAAGATTGCTGATGATTTCGGTATGATGATTTCTTATGTTGCACCTGCCGTGTGCTACCTCTACATCGTCTTCTTTGCCCTCAAGGGTTATAAAGCCGACGATTAAGCATGGTTTGAACAGAAGGTCGTCTGAAAACTTGGAAATCAGGTTTTCAGACGACCTTTTTGCTTTGCGGCGGACTTGTAAACCTGATCCGTTCAAACCGAGGTCGTCTGAAAATACGGCAACAGATTTTAACCGGAGCTTAAGCCCGTTTTCAAAAGACAAAATGCGTCCGCAATACGGTCTGACTGACTTATGGCATAATGCTAGCGGCAAAAATACAGGAGGTCTTCATGTCGAAAATCATCTTATTACACGGACTGCATATGCACTCTTGGGTGATGAAACCTTTAGCGGATATGCTGGAAAAGCAAGGCTTTGACGTTGCCCTGTTCGGTTATTACAGCGTCTGGCACACCATGCCGCAGCACACGCAGGCGTTGGCAGAGTTTGTCGAAAAACACGATACGGGCGAGCCTCTGCATTTTGCCGGACACAGTCTGGGCGGGCTGGTGTTACGCCACTTTGCCACCACCCATCCCGAAAAAATCACCGGCCGCATCGTTACCTTCGGCACGCCCCACCAAGGCAGCAGGGCGGCGCAAAGGGTGTTCCGGCTTGGATTGAAAACCCCCGTACTCGGTGGCGCTTATCGCGATGCGCTCGACGGCGGCACACCCGATTTGCCCGAACATATCGAACTGGGCAGCATCGCCGGCAACAAGCCGCTCGGGCTGGGGCGCGTATTGGGTTTGCACGGCGAACACGACGGTACGGTTTTGGTCAGCGAAACCCGCTGTCCGAATATGCGCGACCACGTTATCTTGCCCGTCAGCCACAGCGGTATGCTGTTTAAACACATTACCGCCGAGCAAACCGCAACATTTTTGCGTGAAGGGCAGTTTAATCATGATAAAAAGAAATAATACGGCTTTATTTTGAAAATAAGGATATTTTGTTTCAAAAAATCAAATTTAAAACCATATCGCATCAACTAAAATCCGTTATTACATTCATAAAAAATCACGGGGTCGTCTGAAAAGCGGTTTTTCAGACGACCCCGTGTGCTAAACTTCGTTAAATACACACAAAACAGGCAAAGCAATATGTTTGCATTCAAATCACTGCTCGATATGCCGCGCAAAGAAGCCCTTGCCGTCGTCGTGGCGTTAATCGGGGCGATGGGTTACACCATCATTTCGCTGGGCTGGCTGCCCCATATGTCCATCATCGCCGCCATTACCGTCCTCATCCTCTACGGCCTCGCGCGCGGGTTGAAATATAACGACATGCAAAAAGGCATGGTCGGCGCGGTGGGGCAGGGCATGGGCGCGATTTACCTGTTTTTCTTCATCGGACTGATGGTCAGCGCGCTGATGATGAGCGGCGCGATTCCGACGCTGATGTATTACGGTTTCGGGCTGATTTCCCCCACTTATTTCTATTTCTCCGCCTTTGCGCTCTGTTCCGTCATCGGCGTGTCCATCGGCAGCAGTTTGACCACTTGCGCCACCGTCGGCGTTGCCTTTATGGGCATGGCGGCGGCGTTTCATGCCGATTTGGCGATGACGGCGGGCGCGATTGTGTCCGGCGCGTTCTTCGGCGACAAAATGTCCCCGCTCTCCGATACCACGGGCATTTCCGCCTCCATCGTCGGCATTGATTTGTTCGAACACATCAAAAACATGATGTACACCACCATTCCCGCGTGGCTCATCAGCGCAGCATTGATGCTGTGGCTCTTGCCCAATGTTGCCGCCCACGATTTGAACAGCGTCGAATCCTTCCGCAGCCAGCTCGAAGCGACGGGCTTGGTACACGGCTATTCGCTGGTTCCGTTTGCGCTGTTGGTCGTGCTGGCGCTGTTGCGCATCAACGCCGTCGTCGCCATGCTCTTCACCATCCTTGCCGCGCTTGCGGTAACTTATTTCCACAGCACGCCCGACTTGAACCAGCTCGGCACATGGTTTTACGGTGGCTACAAACTCGAAGGCGAAGCGTTTCAAGACATCGCCAAACTCATTTCGCGCGGCGGTTTGGAAAGCATGTTCTTCACGCAAACCATCGTGATTCTCGGCATGAGTTTGGGCGGATTATTGTTTACGCTCGGCGTGATTCCGTCGCTGCTTGACGCCATCCGCGCGTTCCTGACTACCGCCGGACGTGCCACCTTCAGCGTTGCCGCCACGTCGGTCGGCGTCAATTTCCTCATCGGCGAACAATATTTGAGTATTTTGCTTTCCGGCGAAACCTTCAAACCCGTGTACGACAAACTTGGTCTGCATTCGCGCAACCTTTCGCGCACGCTGGAAGACGCGGGTACGGTCATCAATCCGCTTGTGCCGTGGAGCGTCTGCGGCGTGTTCATCAGCCACGCCCTCGGCGTGCCCGTTTGGGAATACCTGCCTTACGCCTTTTTCTGCTATTTGAGCCTGATTTTGACGCTGCTGTTCGGCTGGACAGGTCTGACGTTGAGCAAGAAAGAAACCGCGTAAAGCGGCGGGATAGAAAGGTCGTCTGAAAACCTTCAGCATCGGTTTTCAGACGACCTTTTGCGTTATAATCGGGCAAACGATAAAGACACACACCAATCCTACCCATACCCCCATGAACAAACAGATCCGCCAAGAAATTTTCGAGCGTTTCCGCGCTGCCAATCCCCATCCGACCACCGAGCTTCATTTCAATTCACCCTTCGAGCTTTTGATTGCCGTTTTGCTGTCGGCGCAGGCGACCGACGTGGGCGTGAATAAGGCGACGGCAAAGCTGTTTCCGGTTGCCAATACGCCGCAGGCGATGCTGGATTTGGGTTTGGACGGCGTGATGGAGTACACGAAAACCATCGGACTTTATAAAACCAAGTCCAAACACATCATGCAGACCTGCCGCATCCTGCTGGAAAAATACAACGGCGAAGTGCCAGAAGACCGCGAGGCTTTGGAATCGTTACCGGGCGTGGGGCGCAAGACGGCAAACGTGGTGTTGAACACGGCGTTCGGCCATCCCGTCATGGCGGTCGATACGCACATCTTCAGGGTGTCCAATCGCACCAAAATCGCGCCGGGCAAGGATGTGCGCGAGGTGGAAGACAAGCTGATGCGCTTTGTGCCGAAAGAATTTTTGATGGATGCGCACCATTGGCTGATTTTGCACGGACGCTACACCTGCAAAGCGCAGAAGCCGCAATGCGGGAAGTGCATCATTAATGATTTGTGCGAGTATGGCGCGAAGTTGATGTAAACATTGATAAATTGTAAACAATCAACAAAACAACCTTTCTATCAGGTTAAAATTTCTGACGGCATTTTTTTATTTAAAATGAAATGCTTGAAAAAATATGGGCAAAAGGTAAAATTCGACCTTATCGGGTTGGAAAACGAGAAAAGTTTCAGACGACCCCCGGTTTTTAAGATGCAAGAACACAATCCGTTATTCGGAAAAGGAAACGCGGTGCGCGAAAAAATTAACAAATACAGATACTTTGCTTTGGTAACGGCTTCTGCGCTGGCCTTGGGCGGCTGTGACAAGATCAGCAGTTTCTTCGGCGGCGGCAGTAAAAGCGAAGAATTCGTACAAAGAATCGAACCTTCCAAAGACGACGGCAGCGTCGGTATGCTGCTGCCCGATTTCGCACAATTGGTGCAAAACGAAGGTCAGGCGGTGGTCAATATCCAAGCCTCCCCTGCAGGGCGTGCCGCAGGCAGCGGGCAGTCTGAAGAGCAGGGCATGGATTTGAGCCAATTCCCTGACAACGACCCGTTTTACGAGTTTTTCAAACGCCTTGTCCCGAATATGCCCGATATGCCGGAAGACCAGTCTGCCGACGAGGATTTGAACTTCGGCTCCGGCTTCATCATCAGTAAAGACGGCTATATCCTGACCAATACCCACGTCGTCGCCGGCATGGGCAATATCAAAGTCCTGCTCAACGACAAACGCGAATACACCGCCAAGCTGATCGGTTCGGATACGCAATCCGATGTCGCGCTGCTGAAGATTGACGCTTCGGAAGAATTGCCTGTCGTCAAAATCGGCAATCCGAAAGATTTGAAACCGGGCGAGTGGGTTGCCGCCATCGGTGCGCCGTTCGGCTTTGACAACAGCGTTACTTCGGGCATCGTGTCCGCCAAAGGACGCAGCCTGCCGAACGAAAGCTACACGCCTTTCATCCAAACCGACGTTGCCATCAATCCGGGTAACTCCGGCGGCCCGCTGTTTAACCTGAAAGGTCAGGTAGTCGGCATCAACTCCCAAATTTACAGCCGAAGCGGCGGATTTATGGGCATTTCCTTCGCGATTCCGATTGATGTGGCGATGAATGTTGCCGAGCAGTTGAAAACCAGCGGTAAGGTTCAGCGCGGTCAGTTGGGTGTGATTATTCAGGAAGTATCTTACGATTTGGCGAAATCGTTCGGCTTGGACAAAGCCAGCGGCGCGTTGATTGCCAAAGTGATGCCGAACAGCCCTGCCATGCAGGCAGGATTGCAAGTGGGCGACATCGTCCGCAGCGTCAACGGCGAAGAAGTGCGCGTGTCCAGCGATTTGCCGGTTATGGTCGGCTCGATGCTGCCGGGTAAGGAAGTCACGCTGGAGGTATGGCGCAAAGGCGAGAAAATCAATGTGAAAGTCAAACTCGGCAGCATGGCGGAGCAGAACGAAACGTCTTCACGCGCTACCGAGCAGCCGCAGCAGGCAAATCCGGCAGACGGCTTTACCGTCGATAATACGGGACTGACCCTGCGCGTCGATGAAGGTGCAGGCAAAAGCCGCCTGATTGTTTCCCGCGTCAGCGGAGCGGCGGAACGTGCCGGACTCAAACGCGGCGACGAAATCCTCGCCGTCAGCCAAATCAGCGTCAACGACGAATCGAGCTTCCGCAGCGCGTTGGCAGGCGCGGGCAAAAATGTGCCGCTGCTGGTTCAGCGCGACGGCAATACGCTTTTCCTCGCCCTGACCCTGCAATAAGGTGCAACGCAAGCGCCATTCAATGATAGAATACCCGCCATCCTAAGGTGGCGGGTATTTTGTAATTTTAGCAACTGATTGATTTGTTTGTTTTTTGATGGTTTTGCTCTTTTGGCTTTGTCAACAATCGCATTCAAAGGTCGTCTGAAAACGTTCCGCTCCGATTGACTTCCTATTAATAAAAATATTATGCACCTGATTGATTATTCACATTCGTTTTTATCCGTCGTGCCGCCGTTTTTGGCATTGGCGCTTGCCGTCATCACCCGCCGCGTGCTGCTGTCTTTGGGCATCGGTATTTTGGTCGGCGTTGCCTTTTTGGTCGGCGGCAGCCCGATTGACGGACTGACACACCTGAAAGACATGGTGGTCGGACTGGCTTGGGCAGACGGCGATTGGTCGCTGGGAAAACCTAAAATCCTGATTTTCTTATTGCTGCTCGGTATTTTCACTTCTCTTTTAACCTTTTCGGGCAGTAATCAGGCGTTTGCCGATTGGGCGAAGCAACACATCAAAGGGCGGCGCGGCGCAAAAATGCTGACTGCCTGTCTCGTATTCGTTACCTTTATCGACGACTATTTCCACAGTCTCGCCGTCGGTGCGATTGCCCGTCCCGTTACCGACAAATTCAAAGTTTCCCGCGCCAAACTCGCGTATATCCTTGACTCTACCGCTGCGCCGATGTGCGTACTGATGCCGGTTTCAAGCTGGGGCGCATCGATTATCGCCACGCTGGCAGGTCTGCTCGTTACCTACCACATCACCGGATACACGCCGATGGGTGTGTTCGTCGCCATGAGCCTGATGAATTATTACGCCCTGTTCGCGCTGATCATGGTGTTTGTCGTCGCTTGGTTTTCTTTCGACATCGGCTCGATGGCGCGCCTTGAAAAAGCGGCATTGCAGGAAACCCATGACGAATCCGCCGGCTCTGACGGCCCTAAAGGCAGGGTTTACGCGCTGATTATCCCTGTTTTGGTGTTGATCGCATCCACCGTTTCCGCCATGATTTACACAGGCGCGCAGGCAAGCGAAACCTTCAGCATTTTGGGCGCGTTTGAAAATACCGATGTAAACACTTCGCTGGTGTTCGGCGGTACTTGCGGCGTACTCGCCGTCGTCCTCTGCACACTCGGCACCATCAAGGCCGCCGACTATCCCAAAGCCGTCCGTCAGGGCATATCTTCGATGTTCGGCGCGATTACCATCCTGATTCTTGCCTGGCTCATCAGCACCGTCGTCAGCGAAATGCACACCGGCGACTACCTCTCCACGCTGGTTGCAGACAACATCCATCCCGGCTTCCTGCCCGTCATCCTCTTCCTGCTTGCCAGCGTGATGGCGTTCGCCACAGGCACAAGCTGGGGCACGTTCGGCATTATGCTGCCGATTGCCGCCGCGATGGCGGTTAAAGTCGATGCCTCGTTGGTTATCCCGTGTATGTCCGCCGTGATGGCAGGCGCGGTGTGCGGCGACCACTGTTCGCCCATCTCCGACACCACCATCCTGTCCTCCACCGGTGCGCATTGCAACCACATCGACCACGTTACATCGCAACTGCCTTACGCCCTGACCGTCGCAGGCGCGGCAGCGGCAGGCTACCTCGTTTTGGGAATGACGCAATCGGCTTGGCTGGGCTTTTTCGCCACCGGCGTTGTCATGACCGCCCTCATCTTCATACTGAAAGACAAAAAAGGCAAAGCTGCTTGACGTGTTTTCCCGTTTTCAGACGACCTTCGATACTTTAAGGTCGTCTGAAAACATTTTAAGGAATCCAAAAATGAACGCTCCCCATTCCATCCCGCGCGGCCCCGTTATGGCAGACGTCGCCGCCTACTGTCTGACCGAAGAAGAAAAACAACGCCTGCTCGACCCGTCTATTGGCGGCGTCATCCTGTTCCGCCGCAACTTCGAAAACGTCGGGCAGCTCAAAGCCCTGGTTCAAGAAATCAAAGCACTGCGCACGCCCGAACTCATCATCGCCGTCGATCACGAAGGCGGCAGGGTGCAACGCTTCATCGAAGGCTTCACCCGACTGCCCGCCATGAACACTTTAGGGCAGATTTGGGACGCCGAAGGCGAAGCCGCCGCCAAAGAAAAAGCCGAGCAGGTCGGCTGGGTATTGGCGACGGAGCTGACCGCCTGCGGCATAGACCTCTCCTTTACGCCCGTCCTCGACCTCGATTGGGGGGCATGCCCCGTCATCGGCAACCGCAGTTTCCACCGAAACGCCGACACCGTAACCCAACTTGCCCTTGCCCTGCAAAAAGGTCTGAACCGGGGCGGCATGAAATCCTGCGGCAAACATTTCCCCGGACACGGATTCGTCGAAGGCGACAGCCATTTGGTGCAACCCGAAGACACGCGCAGCCTTGCCGAACTCGAAGCTGCCGACATGATTCCGTTCCGCGCCTTAAGCAGCGCAGGCATGGCGGCGGTCATGCCCGCCCACGTCGTTTATCCGCAAATTGACGGCAATCCCGCCGGTTTCTCTGAAAAATGGCTCAAACAAATCCTGCGCCAAGACATCGGATTTAAAGGCGTTATCTTTTCAGACGACCTCACGATGGAAGGCGCAGGCGCAGCGGGCGGCATCAAAGAACGTGCAAACGCTTCCTTTACGGCAGGCTGCGACATCGTCCTTGTCTGCAACCGTCCCGACCTCGTGGACGAACTGCGCGACGGCTTCCAAATCCCCGTCAATCCCGATTTGGCAAGCCGCTGGCAATACATGGCGAACACATTGGGCAAGGAAGCCGCCCAAGCCGTGATGCAAACGCCTGATTTCCAAGCCGCCCAAGCCATGACCGCGCAACTTGCCACGCCTAAAGACACCGCCGGCGGCGTGAAAGTCGGCGAAGCGTTTTAAAGGCGTTTGATTTAGAAAGTATGAAAGAAGGTCGTCTGAAAAGCTGAATTGGGCTTTTTCAGACGACCTTTTGTCCGTTTATAGTGGATTAACTTTAAACCAATACGGCGTTGCCTC
>NZ_KV838078.1:0-13253 GCF_001838645.1 Neisseria sp. HMSC70E02
TGTACTGTCTGCGGCTTCGTCGCCTTGTCCTGATGTAAATTTAATCCACTATAAAAAACGAGGCAGGTTTGAAATCACATTAAGGTGTGCTTTATTGTGTGCCTGCCTTTGAATCCGCTATAAGCAGTTCCGAACAGTAAAAAAGGTCGTCTGAAAACCTTGAATTAAGGTTTTCAGACGACCTTTCCACAGCCTAAAGTCAGGACAATGAGACTTACACAATGCCTTGCGCCAGCATCGCATCGGCGACTTTGACGAAACCGGCGATGTTCGCACCGTTGACGTAGTTGGTTTTGCCGTTTTCAGTGCCGTATTTCAGGCAGGATTCGTGGATGCTTTGCATGATGTCGAACAGGCGTTGGTCGACTTCTTCGCGGCTCCAAGCCAGACGGACGGCGTTTTGGCTCATTTCCAAGCCTGAAGTTGCCACGCCGCCGGCGTTGGAGGCTTTGCCCGGTGCATACAGGATGCCCGCTTTGACGAACTGATCGACCGCGCCCAAAGTAGAAGGCATGTTCGCACCTTCGGCAACGACGTAGCAGCCGTTTGCCAACAGGGTTTTGGCGGCTTCTTCGTCCAATTCGTTTTGGGTCGCGCAGGGCAGGGCGACTTCGGCGGCAACGCCCCACGGTTTTTGGTTTTCAAAGTATTTCAAACCTTGTTCTTTGGCATAGGTGGAAACGCGTTCGCGGCGGACTTCTTTCAGCTCGATAAGCGCGGCGAGTTGGTCTTCGGTCATGCCGCTGTCGGGGAAGAGGACGAAACCGTTGGAGTCGGAAACGGTCAGCACTTTCGCGCCCAGTTGGATGGCTTTTTCGGCGGCGTATTGTGCGACGTTCCCTGAGCCGGAAATCAGCACGCGTTTGCCTTCAATCGAATCGCCGCGCGTTTGCAGCATGGATTGGGCGAAGTACACGGTGCCGTAGCCGGTCGCTTCGGGACGGATAAGGCTACCGCCCCATTCGAGGCCTTTGCCGGTCAGGACGGAGGCAAATTCGTTGCGGATTTTTTTGTATTGTCCGAAGAGGAAGCCGATTTCGCGGCCGCCTACGCCGATGTCGCCCGCAGGTACGTCGGTGTTCGGGCCGATGTGGCGGTAGAGTTCGTTCATAAAGGCTTGGCAGAAACGCATCACTTCGGCGTCGGATTTGCCTTTGGGGTCGAAGTCGGAACCGCCTTTACCGCCGCCCATAGGCAGGGTGGTCAGGGCGTTTTTGAACACTTGTTCAAATGCGAGGAATTTCAATACGCCTAAATCGACGGTCGGGTGGAAACGCAAGCCGCCTTTGTAAGGACCGATGGCGGAGCTCATTTGAATGCGGTAACCGCGGTTGACTTGGACTTGTCCTTTGTCGTCCACCCAAGTGACGCGGAACATAATGACGCGCTCAGGTTCGACGATGCGTTCAAGTAGGTTTTGTTGGGTGTATTTCGGGTTTTTTGCCAAAAACGGGCCCAAGCTCATGAATACTTCTTCAACCGCTTGGTGAAACGGCTCTTGATTGGGGTTACGTTGTTTGAGGTTGGCAAACAAGGCGTTCAAATCGGTCATTTTATGCTCCCTGTGGATTAGATTGGAAAGGATGATGAATTTGTGGAAAGTAATATAAACCTAATTTTTTTGCCTGCCAAGCAGTTTTGATGAAAATTGTTGACATTATTTTTTTGAGAATTTTATTATTTGGTATATATAACCAATAAAATATAAAAATATTTTTGAAAATTCCATCATTTTAAAATAAATTGGCTATATATTCTAAGTAATTAAACTAGAAATTTGAAACGAGAGAGTGTAAAAAATTCGATTCAACGCAAATTTTCATGTGAAAACGGTCAATATTGTCAACAATTTTACGAAAATTACCCTTGGAAAACAGGATTAGGAAAGAAAATAACACCTTAAAAAACGAATTTTGTTTCAGATAGAAAAACGTGTTTCAGGACAATCCATAACGGATAATGCCAAGGTCGTCTGAATCTAGTTTCCAGTTTTCAGACGACCTTGATTATGCTGTTAATCGACAAATTGCTATACAATACGCCCCAAATCATCTCCAACAACACACACTCTTAAAGGACACCAATGAAAGCCTACCTCGATTTAATGCGCCATGTTCTCGAAAACGGTACCGATAAATCCGACCGTACCGGTACAGGCACTCGTTCGGTGTTCGGCTATCAAATGCGCTTCGATTTGAGTCAAGGCTTCCCGCTGCTGACCACCAAAAAGCTGCACCTGCGCTCGATTATCCATGAGCTGCTTTGGTTTCTCAAAGGCGATACCAACATCAAATATTTGAAAGATAACAATGTTTCCATTTGGGACGAATGGGCGGACGAAAATGGCGACTTGGGGCCTGTGTACGGCTACCAATGGCGCAGTTGGCCTGCACCCGACGGCCGCCATATCGACCAAATTGCCAACGTCGTGGAGCAAATCAAGAAAAACCCCGATTCCCGCCGCCTGATTGTGTCGGCATGGAATCCCGCGCTGGTGGATGAAATGGCATTGCCGCCTTGCCATGCGCTGTTTCAGTTTTACGTTGCCAACGGTAAATTGTCCTGCCAGCTTTACCAACGCAGCGCGGACATTTTCCTCGGTGTACCGTTCAACATTGCCAGTTACGCGCTGTTGACCATGATGATTGCCCAAGTCTGTGGGTTGGAGGCGGGCGAATTTATCCATACCTTGGGTGATGCGCATCTGTACAGCAACCATTTCGAACAGGCAAAACTGCAATTGAGCCGCGACACCCGCACGCTGCCGGTGATGAAAATCAATCCGGAAGTCAAAGACTTGTTTGCATTCAAGTTTGAAGATTTCGAGTTGGAAGGTTACGACCCGCATCCGCACATCAAGGCTGCCGTAGCGGTGTAGGGTGTGGAATAGATAAAAGGTCGTCTGAAACTTTTCAGACGACCTTTTTGTTGGTTTGCTTCACACTTCGATTTTATTGGGTGTGAAGGTTTCCCATTTGTTGCAGGCGGGGCAGTGCCAGAAGAAGACTTGGGATTTGAAGTGGCAGTTGCGGCAGCGGTACATGACGCTGCGTTGGAGTTGGCGGCCGATGACGGAACGCATCATGTCGGCGTCGGCTTTCCATGCGGGATTCATGTCGCTGATTTTCAAACCGAGCAGGCGGTATACGCCGTTGAGGTCGGGTTTTTGACGCACGAGGTCGATGGCAAGTTGGGCGGCTTCGCTTTCGCCTTTGAGCAGCAGGGCTTTTTCGTAGATGACGTTGATGAGGTCTAAATCGGGGAAGGTCTGCATGTAACCGATGAGCCGGTTCAGCCCTTCTTCCTGTTTGCCTTGGGCGGCGTAGGCTTCGTAGAGTTTTTCGCCAACCATGCTCAGGTAGGCATGGTTTTGCTGCTCGATGGCGCCGTATGCCTCGACAGCGGCGGGGAAATTGCCCTGTTTGGTTTCGATGTCGCCCAAAATCATGTTGGCGCGGGCGCATTTTTTGTTGGCGTCCAAGGCTTTTGGGACGTTGTAACGGGCGGCGTCAAGATTGGATTTGAACAGCGCGGTTTGGGCAAGTTCGCAATAAAACTGTGCAATTTCAAATTGGTAGGTCTGCTCGTCGTGGCTGAGGAGTTGCGCGGTTTCAATGGCTTTTTCCCAGTCGCGGTCTTGCTGGTAGATGCTGAGCAGGTGCTGACGGGCTTCGCGCGCCATGTTGCCTTCCTGCAAGCCGATGAAGATTTGTTCGGCGCGGTCAACCAAGCCTGCGCTTTGGTAGTTTTGCGCGAGTTCGAACAGCACCCGCGCGCGTTTTTCGTTGACGGTATCGGGCGAGTCGAGCAGGGCTTGGTGCATATTGATGGCTTTGTCGTTTTCGCCGCGCTGACGGTAGAGTTTGCCCAAAGTCAGGTTGAGGTCGTAAGACTGCGGCTGCTGGTCGATGACTTCCGCCAGTTCGCGGGCGGCACGGCCGCTGTTGCGGTCAACCAATGCGTCCAGACTTTTGTAAAAGCCGGCAGGCACGCTTTTCGCCTGTTTCAACACAGTTTTCATGTCGATACGGGCGGCAAACCAGCCCATGGCGAAGAAGACGGGCAAAAGGGTAATGGGCAGGAGGATGACCCACAATTCGTTGTCCATGTGATTCCTTTTTTAAG
This sequence comes from Neisseria sp. HMSC70E02, assembly GCF_001838645.1. Taxonomy (NCBI): domain Bacteria; kingdom Pseudomonadati; phylum Pseudomonadota; class Betaproteobacteria; order Neisseriales; family Neisseriaceae; genus Neisseria; species Neisseria sp. HMSC70E02. The sequence goes on from NZ_KV838078.1 coordinate 4,126, forward strand.
GCTTGGGCGTTTGTACGGGTTGTTTGGCAGGGGCAGTCGTTTGCGGTGCGGGTTGCTGCGGTACGGGGGCGGCAAGGTCTTTTTCGCTCAAATGCGCGTGTTTTTTGACTTCGGCACGCAGGCGGTTGTTTTCGCTGCGCAGCGCCAAAAGTCTGCCGAACAGGGCGAACATGCCGAACACGATGCCGATGACAAACGCACCGAAGAGGACGACAATCAGCGGTAAATCGGCTTTCTGACCGGGCAGGTAGTGGAAGGCGACGCTGTCGGTATTGATGACGGCGAGCAGTAAAAACAATAATAAAATGATGACTTTGATAATGGTGTAAATCAGTTTCATGGATGTCTCCGGCGGTATGCCTGTCGGAAAGTTTTGAAAAGGTCGTCTGAAAATTCAGTAGGGCGGTCGATAGGGATTCCGTTTCCGAACCCGTTTGCCGCAGATGCGGCTTAGTTTAAACGATTTGGATTGTTTCGGATAGGATGTGCGGCAGTTTTCAGACGACCTTAGGCTTCATTATATATATGTAGTACACGGTAGGCATGATTGCTGACAATTCGTATGCGTATCGGAATGGATGGTTTTCCGTATTTCGTTATCAGGCAAGGGCTTGGGCGAAAGCTGTTTGCGAAACAAGTATTCGGACTTGTCAAAACCATCCGTACAGGCGTATCTTTCAACTTTTAATATCTAAACAGAACCAAACAGAATAAGAAAGGCAATCACCATGAGCAGACCCGTACCCGCCGTGTTCGGCAGCGTCTTCCACGCCCAAATGCCCGTTATCGCCCACAAGGACGGCAAATGGCAGCCGACCGAATGGCAAACTTCCTCAGACCTCACCCTCGCGCCCGGCGCGCACGCCCTGCATTACGGCAGCGAATGCTTTGAAGGCTTAAAAGCCTTCCGTCAGGCAAACGGCAAAATCGTCTTGTTCCGCCCGACGGCAAACATCGCCCGTATGCAGCAAAGCGCAGACATTTTGCACCTGCCGCGCCCCGAAACCGAAGCCTATCTGAATGCCCTGATCGAATTGGTCAAACGCGCCGCCGACGAAATTCCCGATGCGCCTGCCGCGCTGTATCTGCGCCCGACGCTCATCGGTACCGACCCCGTTATCGGCAAAGCCGGTTCGCCGTCCGAAACTGCGCTACTCTATATCCTCGCGTCTCCGGTTGGCGACTATTTCAAAGCCGGTTCGCCCGTGAAAATTTTGGTTGAAACCGAGCACATCCGCTGCGCACCGCACATGGGTCGCGTCAAATGCGGCGGCAACTACGCCTCCGCCATGCCTTGGGTACTGAAGGCAAAAGCCGAACATGGTGCAAATCAAGTCCTGTTCTGCCCGAACGGCGACGTACAGGAAACCGGCGCGTCCAACTTTATCCTGATTAAAGGCAACGAAATCATCACCAAACCGTTGACCGACGAATTCCTCCACGGCGTTACCCGCGATTCTGTGCTGACCGTCGCCAAAGACTTGGGCTACACCGTCAGCGAACGCAATTTCACCGTGGACGAACTCAAAGCCGCAGTCGAAGAGGGCGCGGAAGCGATTCTGACCGGCACCGCCGCCGTCATCTCGCCCGTAACCTCTTTTGTCATCGACGGCAAAGAAATCGAAGTGAAGAGCCAAGAACGCGGCTACGCTTTGCGCAAAGCCTTGACCGACATCCAATACGGTTTGGCGGAAGACAAACATGGCTGGTTGGTTGAAGTGTGCTGATTTGATTTCGTATTAATAGAACAGATCCAAAGGTCGTCTGAAAGAAAATTTCTTTTCAGACGACCTTTTTATTTTGTAAACAGATTTTGTCGTGCCATTTGTAAAAAAATATCCCGATGTTTGGTGTGTTGTTGTGAAAAACAGTCACTATTTGAACTAAAAAATAAAAAAATTTTTCTATTTTTCAAATAATTAAAAAATTTTAATATTTGCTAAGTTATGAAAATGTAATTATACCAATTCAATATGCTAGAATCATTTCATTACTCGTTTGGTATATTTGATTGCTGAGAAATGTCGAAAAAAGGGACTTAAATCGACATCGCAGTGAACTAAATAGATACTCTAGAACTCTAATAGACTTAGGTTTTCGTTTTTTAATGTAAAGCAGTGTTTAATATATTAATGTGACATCACAAGATGACTGTTCCAAAGAGAGAGCTTTGGAATGACTTTTACAAGATCATGAAAAGTCGTCTGAATGTTATAGGGATATTTAAGTGCGGTTTTATGTTTAAAAGGCGGAAGGATTAAAAAAAGAGCGTCAGGTTTTGAGGTTTTAGAATGAGTAATAATCGTTACAGCTATTTAAATGACGATGGAAATGATTTCAAATCATTCGAACGACATATAAAAATCGCTGAAAAAGGGTAGGAAAGCATTGCTTTCGTTGCCTCAGACGCAAGTCTGCGGCTTTTAAACTAGGGAAAATATATTATGTCAACTAAAACCACGTACTCTTTCTTCAATCTCGGACAAACAAGAGTTCACACTAAAAGTCAAACTTCTCAATCTAATCATGCAGTAGCCGCAAGCCAAGAGCATGCCGGCCATGCTCCTTCTGCATTGAACAAATTGATTTACGACCATTCTTTTGGCGGTCTGAATCTGGCAGCAGCCCTCCCTAAACAATTGAGGGGACAGGATAAAATTTTTGGTCTGCAACATACGCCCTCTGCCGATACTGCCGCAGTCAATACTTCAAAAAATACCAAACCGGCGCCGGTTGCCGACCGCAGTAAATTAACCAGCAAAGAAATGGCCATCATGTCTCAGGTTCTCCGTGCTGATGTTGTTGCACGCAAACAGGCAGAAGCTCAAGCAGCCAAAGAGCAGGTTATGGCAAAATACCAAGCTGCTAGACAGGCAGCTGTTGCCGCCGCCGCTGCAAGACATGCAGAAGCTATGGAAAAGGCAAAAGCCGCTGCTGCAGTACGTCAAGCCGAAGCCTTGGAAAAAGCCAAAGCAGCATCGGCAGCAAGACAGGCTGAAGCGTTAGAAAAATCAAAAGCCGCACATGCAGCCAAACAAGCGGAAATTGCCGCTAAAACCAAAGCAATCCTGGCTGAAAAACAGGCTGCCGAGAAAGCGCAACATACTGAAAATGATGTTGCACACCATCATCAAACCAACGGTAAAGTGGCGCATTCAGCACCAGCGGTAACGGTTTCCCACAAACATGAAGATAATCAGGCTGGTGACAATAAAGAAACGGCTCGACACAATACTTCAAAATCCAATGAAGCCCATACTGCTAGGCAGGCCGAACATCAAGCCAATCATCAAGATGAAGTAGATGAAGTAAAAGAAGGGGAGGTTTCCAACTACACCGTTCATCAATCGAAAGAATTTGGCAGATACATCGACGTCAATGATTTTGGCGCAGATCCGACCGGGAAAAAAGACAGCTTGGCAGCCATCAAAGCGGCATTGACTGCGGCACACAAAGAAAAAGCCATGCTGTTCATGGACGGTACTTACTATATTTCCGATCAAATTGTCATCAATGGCAATAATTCAGGGGCTAAAGGTATTTTTGGTTCGGGCATGGGCAAAACGCTGATCACCTTTGATAAAGCGCAGGTCGGTGTGTTCAACCCCAATACCAATCACGATGATATTCGCGCATTTGCCGGTATTTTGGTGGATGGACAAAGCCATAAAACGATTGCGAATCTTTCTGTTAAATATACCAATCCGGACTTTTACCGGAAGGGCTTGAGCTACTTCGGAAAAGTCAGCGGCATTTTGGTCAACGATGCCGACCATACTTTAATCAGCAAAGTCGAGGTATCCGGAGTCAACCGTGCCGGTGTGATGTTTACATCGACTGATGCATTGGTTCGGGAAGCAGGTAAGAGCCAAACTTACAAAGCACGCGTCCAAAGCGGTGAGATCAACGAACAATATGACCATCTGCCTTTGGGTGAGAACAACCGTATTGTCGACTCCTATCTGCACCACAACCGTGTTGCCGGCGCGATGGTCGGATATCAAAAGAACTTTGTCGGCGAAGGCAATAGATTGGAGTGGAACGGTCACGAGGCTGATGGCGGTACAGGTTATGGCATGACTGCCATGGCAGGCAGCTACAACTACGGCATTACTTTCCGCAACAATACAACCGACCATAACTACCGTAAAGGTTTGGATGTACATGATGGCACCGGTATCGTTATCGAAAACAACGTCTTAAACGGCGACCGTCTGTATGGTATCGCTGCCTACAACCGCCAATTTTCCATGGATAACGTGAAAATTAAAGACAACGTTATTACGCAAGACCCGAATTTCCGTCTTTATATGGATGATGATTTAGGTAGGTATTACCACATGTATTCCGGCATCCAAGTGCAAACCAATACCCAATTGCGCGATTTGCATACGGCGGATAAAGGTTATTACGACATCAGCGGCAATACCATTAAAAATTTGGCAGTGTACCAAAACCACATCCAAACTTATGGCATCGAATTCCGTAACCATGAAAACAAAATGGATTACACGCTGAATATTACCGACAACAAAATCGACGGTGAGTCCACCAAATACCTGATGGCAGTGATTAACAACACATATGATCATGTCAGCAAACACGACGGTATCGGTACGGGCACCATCAATATCAGCGACAATACTGCCAATATCGGAAAAATTGCACCGGGAGCCGTGCCGTTCTATTTTGAAGAACACCGCTCGGATGTCCCCCTGCATGGTTCGATAACGTTAAACAACAACAATATTACCGTTCGCGAAGAGTCGGCCGGTTATCGTGAATTCGCCTATATGCGTACCAATGCCAAAGAGTACAACGTGACCAACAATACGTTGTCCCTCCACGGCAAACTGAACGATGCCATTGTGGATGTCAACAGTACCGGTGACGGCGTAGGAAAAGCCACGTTGAATGTTGCCAACAATACCCTGCATACCGACATCAAAGGCAAACTGTATGCGACTTGGTTGAAGCATGAGGCAGATGTCGATACCTTTGCCGGCAGCAATACCCATAATGGCGACCAATTGAAAGATGTGAATACAACCGGTAAGGACATCGCGCTTTCTGATGTATTGGGTCATGTGCATAACAAAGTTGAAGCAATCCACGATACTGTTTATGCCAACCACCCGAAATATCCGACCATGATTGATGATCAGACTTACCATAACGGCATTTTGTAATGGTGTTTAAAAGGTCGTCTGAAACGGTAAATTGCCGTTTCAGACGACCTTTCAGCGTTTTTAGAAACCGAACAATACAATGATGTTGTCACATTAAATTATTTGTGTTAAAAGTCATTTACATTCCCATTGGATTGTTTTTTTAAGGAACAGTAAATGAAAAAGACGTTTTGTCTAGTATTGGCGGCGGCATTTGGTTTGAGCGCATGCAGCAGCCTTGAAAACAAATCTGCCCATGAAATGATGGCAATTTCCCTTGATCGCGTCTATACGGATGATTACAGCTATAACATTGATAGCGAAGTGAAGTTTCATACTTCTACTGCCGAAGCAGGGGTAGCGCCGGAAAGCGAGAAAAAAGCCCGTTTGGAAGAAACAAAGAAGGATCAAGCCGAACTTGACAAACAAGTCAAAGAATTGAACGAAGACGGAATCGAACTTTCGGAAGAAGATCAGACCAAGCTGAAAGAAGCCTTGCTGGACACCGACAATGATAAATGGTTCCCTGAAATGATCGATAAGTGGCAAGAATATCCGGTTGTCGGACGTTATTTGGAAGGTGTGCGTTTGAAATCGCATATAGCCATTGACCTGCCTGCCAAAAAAGCCGAATGGATTCCCGCTATTTCCATTAACCATCGCAATGAGCAATTGAATATCCAATCTCCCATGCTGATTGATGGTGAAAATCTCAGTCTGACTATTGACCAGCCATTGCTCAGTTCGATGATTATGAGCATCTTTACGAGCGAAGAGATCCGTAAGCGTTTGGCTGAAGAGCAACCTATCAGCATACAGCTTAAAGATGAAGAGATGGTCAAAGGCATTCCTTTGCGTCATGCCGCAAAGGCGGCATTCAAAGCCTATATTGAAGCCAGCAAAGCTGCTCCTGCTGAGGCATACCGCCTTGAAAATATGGATGAATTCGGTAAGCAAAACAAAGCAAAATACCGCATCCATTACACCCATAAAGACGAATATGACCCGCTCTTTATCAACGCTTTCGCTAAAGAATTCAAAAAAGAATTTGATGCTCTGAAGAAAAAACCGGAGGAAGGCTCTACGGCTGAAGGCTACGAGAAAGTTGAAAAATTCTTTGGCGAGTTTATAGACAGTACAAAAGAGAAAGGCCTCTCAATGCACTCCGGCTTTGAAAAGATGGTCGGCATGCCTCTCTATTATGACTACTATCTGAATGGAAAAGGCAGATTGTTGGCAACGCGTATTTATACGCAGGTCAACAGCAAAAGCAACACTCAGGCGTTGAACATCGTTATGGAAAGTATTTACCACAATTACGGCAAACCCGTATTCAAGTTTAAGCCTGCAAGCGAAAAAGTCATCGACATAAAAGAGTTGACAGTACCTATCATATCTAGATTATTGTTGCCATCGGGTTATGACCCAGAGGCAGAAACTGATTCCGAAGAAAATACTGAAGAACATTCAGCAACTGAAGAATAATCATCTGCCGACAGGCCGCCGAGATTCTCGAGCGGCCTGCTTATTGCAAATTTGACAGTGTTTACCTACGATGCGCCCTTGGTGCATTTCGTCTGAGTTTTTCAGACGACCTTTTTAAGGAAAACTATGTTTGGAAACTTTGATTTCAGTTATGTGCTGCTTGCTATCCCACCGGTGATGCTTTCCTTGGTCATGCGTGAGATTGCACGCGGTTATGTTGCATATCGCTGTGGCGACCCCACCGCATTACAATTCGGACGGTTGACATTAAATCCGATGGCGCATATCGATTTGATAGGAACAATCATCGTACCTGCGTTGAGCCTGGCGTTAACACCGTTTGTTTACGGCTGGGTACGCCCCATACCGATTAATGCCCGCAATTTTAAGAATGTGCGCAGCGCGCGGAGATGGATTGCCGTTGCCGGTCCAGTAACCAATCTGATTCTGGTGTATTTCTGGGCGATGCTCTCGTTTTTAGGTGGCGCGGTCCCAGAGGCGTATGTTGACCCATTAATGATCATGACCCAGTTTGGTATGACAATTAATATAGTTTTGATCGTCATTAACCTGCTTCCGATTTTGCCGCTCGATGGTGGTGTCATTCTTGACTCTTTCCTCAATGCAAAATGGTCTATGAAGTTTCGTCAAATCGAACCTTATGGAACATGGATTGTTTTGGCTTTGCTTCTTACGGGCGCGTTGTCGGGTTTGATTGACTTATTTTCTCTGATGATAGGGAGTTCAGTCTCTATCTTTACCGCATTGATTTTGGCAGGTATAGCCGACTTAGTAAAATAGCAAGGTAAATGGAAAACAAAGGTCGTCTGAACTTTTTCAGACGACCTTTTTTCCTATCCGTCAAAGTAAATCCCATTGGAAACCCTGCTTAAAAATTGTACAATGGCAGCCCTTTCCATACGGCGGTTTGACCATGCGCATCGGCGGCTACATTATCGACAATCCCATTGCACTCGCCCCGATGGCGGGCATTACGGACAAACCGTTCCGCCGACTTTGCCGAGATTTTGGCGCGGGTTGGGCAGTGTGCGAAATGCTGACCAGCGACCCGACGCTTAGAAATACCAGAAAGACCCTGCGCCGCAGCGATTTTGCCGATGAGGGCGGCATTGTTGCCGTCCAGATTGCCGGCAGCGATCCGCAGCAGATGGCGGATGCCGCGCGTTACAACGTCAGCCTTGGGACGCAGGTTATCGACATCAACATGGGCTGTCCCGCCAAAAAAGTCTGCAATGTTCAAGCCGGCAGCGCGCTGATGCAAAACGAGCCGCTGGTTGCTGCCATTCTCGAAGCCGTCGTCCGCGCGGTGGACGTTCCCGTTACCCTTAAAACCCGTTTGGGCTGGCACGACGACCACAAGAACCTACCTGCCATCGCCCGTATCGCCGAAGATTGCGGCATCGCCGCCCTTGCCGTCCACGGACGCACACGCACGCAAATGTACAAAGGCGAAGCGGCTTATGATCTGATTGCCGAGACCAAAGGTCGTCTGAACATCCCCGTCTGGGTCAACGGCGACATCACTTCGCCGCAAAAAGCCGCCGCCGTCCTCAAACAAACCGCCGCCGACGGTATCATGATAGGGCGCGGCGCACAAGGCAGGCCGTGGCTCTTCCGCGATTTGAAACATTACGCCGAATACGGCGTTTTGCCGCCTGCCTTGAGCTTGGTAGAGTGCAACGCCACCATTTTGAACCACGTCCGCGCCATGCACGCGTTTTATGGCGAAGTCGCCGGCGTGCGCATCGCCCGCAAACACATAGGCTGGTACATCGACGAAATGCCCGACGGCGAGCAGACACGCCGGGACATCAACCGCTTGGACAGCGCAGCGGCACAATACGATACCCTTGCTGCCTATCTTGAGGCACTTTCAGAGAAAACCGACCGCTGGGTGTGTGCATATCGTGAAGGGTAGGGCGTTTCAGACGACCTTTTTATTTTTGGGAAGTAAATATGAAATTGACGCCACGTCTCAAACGCTTCGGTATAGCCGCGCTGTTGCTGACAGGATACGGGTTTTATGCTTATGACTACAATCTGATAGCTTGTAAATTAATGGATCGCAATTGGAATGACGACAAGGGCAGGTGCATGAATCCCGATTGTCGTCAACATGATGCGTGTATGTTGAGTGCGTTTAAGAGTAGAGCGACATGCGAAACCATCCGCCCCGGTGACAGTTTGGACAAGGCTTGGTATGTACTGGGCGAACCTTGGTATGAGAAAAACGGGCGTTTCTTTTGGGATGATAAATATGGAGATCATGTAGCAGAAATCGAACCGGACGGAGAAAAGGTTGGCAAGATTACCTGCTTGGGGGAGTAGGTTGCGTGGACTGTAATCCGGCATGGTGAAGGCTTGATGGTTAATCTTCATTCATTCTTAAAGGCTGATGTGCCTTTCTACAACCCCCTCTTTAATATAGTGGATTAACTTTAAACCAGTACGGCG
>NZ_KV838078.1:13353-57296 GCF_001838645.1 Neisseria sp. HMSC70E02
TTGTCCTGATTTAAATTTAATCCACTATACAAAAGGCTTCAGTATGACTTTTTGGCATGGCTTTTGGATTATCACCGGCGTACATTTTTTGGCGTGCATGTCGCCCGGTCCCGATTTTGTACTCGTTTCGCAGCAGGCGTTGAGCCGGGGGCGGGCTGCCGGAATGTTGACCGCGCTGGGCATTGCGTTGGGATTCGGTATCCACATTATTTATTCCGTACTCGGTTTGGTTACGCTGGTGGCTCAGTCTGCTCCGCTTCTGACCGCGGTCAAAATCGTCGGCGGCCTGTATCTGCTGTATATCGGCTATAAAGGTTTGCGCGCGAAAGCTGCGGGCGGGACGGTCGAAATCCGTAAGGACCATTTGGCGGACGAACCGACATGGAAAACGATATGGCGCGGGGTGTTGTGTAATGTGCTGAACCCGAAGGCGGTCGTGTATATGCTGTCGCTGTTTACCGTCGTATTGTCGCCGGATACGCCGATGTGGCAGATGGGGGTTTACGGCGTATGGATGGCGCTGATGCTGTTCGTTTGGCTCGGCCTTGTCGCGCTGATGTTGTCCGCCCCTGCCGTGAGCAAACGTTTTCAGCGTTTCGGTCATTGGATAGACCGATTTTGCGGCGGAGCGTTGGCTTTGCTGGGGATTAAGGTTATCAGCGGGTAGCTTGGGCCGTCGGGTCAACAGGATGATTCTTATCCGGAAATGGCGGCAATATTAGGTCGTCTGAAAACACAGTTTTATCGAAATAAAAAACAATCTATTTAATTCAAACTCAACAAACGTCGTCTGAACCCCGTTTCAGACGACCTGTCATCTTTAAAAACAACGAAGGAGGATATGTTATGAAACAACCCATCCCCGATATTGCGCAATGCGTTGAACAGAATTTGCAACAGTATTTCAAAGACTTGAACGGTACGGAGCCTTGCGGCGTGTACGATATGGTGTTGCACCAAGTGGAAAAGCCGATGCTTGCGTGCGTGATGGAACAATGCGGCGGCAATCAGTCCAAAGCGGCGGTGATTTTGGGGTTGAACCGCAATACGCTGCGTAAGAAACTGTTGCAACACGGTTTGCTGTAAATATCGGTCTTGTTGCAAAGGGAGAAAACTGATGAAGCAGGAACTTCGCCATGACGGCGGTACGCGGGGGAAAACGCTGAACGTCCATTTCATCCTGCACGAGGATTTTGAAGTGCCGGGCGCGTATTGGGATTGGGCGCGGTCGCGCGGGCATCGTACGGCGTTGACTAAGGTTTATGAGTCGGAAGCGTTGCCTGAAAACGCGGACGGTATCGATTTTCTGATTGTCATGGGCGGACCGCAGTCGCCCGATGAAGACAGGCAGGCTTTTCCGTATTACGACCCTGAAGCCGAGCTGTGCCTGATGCGTCAGGCGGTGGCGGCGGACAAGTACATTGTCGGCGTGTGCTTGGGCGCGCAGCTTTTATCCGTCGCCTACGGCGCACGGCACGGGCGCAGCCCGCACCGCGAAATCGGCGTGTATCCGGTCGAGTTGACGCAGGAAGGTTTGAACGACCCGCATACCGCCTTGTTGGGCGCGTCTTTCCTTGCGGGGCATTGGCACGGGGATATGCCCGGACTGACGGATGGGGCGGCAGTATTGGCGGCGAGCAAAGGCTGTCCGCGCCAGATTGTCCGCTTCTCACCCAAGCATTATGCGTTTCAGGCGCATTTGGAATTCGACCGCGCCGCCGTCGGCCTCTTGATTGCCGCCGACGGGCGCGAAAACTTGGCGGCGCAAAGCAGGACGCAGGCTTATGTGCAGCATCCCGATGAAATCGAGCGTTTCGATTTTACGCAGATGAACGCGAAACTCTTTGCCTTTTTGGATTCGCTGACCGAATCGGGGCAGGGTGGGGCGTGATGTCCTGCCTTTCATCAGTGCATCCTTTTATCCGACGACTTGAGCCATGATTTACCAAATACTCTCCTTATTGATTTGGGGTAGCTCGTTTATCGCCGCCAAATATACTTACGAGATGCTTGATGCCGCGCTGATGGTCGAGGCGCGGCTGTTGATTGCCGCGTTGATGGTGCTGCCTTCCTGTTACCGCCATTTCAGCAAGATTCCGCGCCGCGAGTGGAAGCCGTTGTTGTGTATTGCCTTTATCAACTACGTCGTGGTGTTGCTGCTTCAGTTTATCGGCTTGAAATACACGTCCGCCGCCAGCGCGATTACCATGGTCGGGCTGGAACCCTTGCTGGTAGTGTTTGTCGGTCATTTCGTTTTTAACGATAAAGCCAAGATTTACCACTGGATTTGCGGGGCGGCGGCGTTTGCCGGCATCGGGATGATGGTGCTGGGCGGTGCGGAAGAGGGCGGCGCGGTCGATTGGTTCGGCTGTTTGCTGATTCTGCTTGCCGGATTCGGTTTCGCCGGCGTGATACGGCCGAGCCAGCAGATGATTGCCCGCATCGGCGCGCCTGCATTTACTTCTGCTTCCATGGCGGCGGCGGCGTTGTTGTGCCTACCGTTTTCGCTGGTGTTGGCTCAGAGCTATGAAGTCCACTGGTCGTGGGGCGGCGTGCTGGCGGTTTTGTATTTGGGGGTGGGATGCAGTTGGCTTGCCTATCTCTTATGGAACAAAGGCATGAACAAAGTCCCTGCCAATGTCTCCGGCCTCTTGATTTCGCTCGAACCCGTCGTCGGCGTCATCATGGCGGTATGGATTCTGGGCGAACATTTGTCCGCCGTGTCCGCTTTGGGCGTGTTCATCGTCATCGCCGCGACGTTTGTCGCAGGATGGCTGTCGAACAGAGGAAAGAATGCGTAAGGGGTCGTCTGAAAACGTGTGAATCGGGTTTTCAGACGACCTGAGAAGGTACGCGAGTATCTTGTTTTAATGTGGTTTTAAAAATATCAGGAGATTTTCGATGAAATATATGATTGCCCTGCTGCTTGCCGCCTGCCCCGTTTTGGCATCGGCTGCGCCCAATAACGACAAAGCTGCCGTCCAAGCAGCTATTGCCCAGTATTACAACCGACCGCTTGCGGCGCACAACTGTCAGCTTACTGAGCCGCCGAAAGACAGTGAGACAGCATCTGACAATATTATGTATTGCATGAACCCCGTTGCCGACCATGCCGTTACCCGCAACGGCACGCCTACGCGCTATGTGTTGTACACGGGTTTTGCCTACGATATGAAGCTCAAAGTCAAACGGGACGCGCATGCTTCTTCGGGTCTGGCGGAATTGTTTGTTTTGGAAAAAACAGACGGAAAGTGGGCAATCAAACAACATGGAAGCGATGAAATCGGCGCATGGGGGGATGTGCCGGAGAATAAGGATTGGCGGTTTGTCCAAATGGGTGAGCAAAACTGGGGCTACACTGTCGAATCAGGCTATACAGGTCAGGGCGAAACGATGACCGGAGAAAATTTCCTGTTTACCGATAACAGCAACCGTGTCCGTAAAAGCTTCATTATCAACGGTAGAGATAATGGCGCACATTATGGCAATTGTGATGAATACAAAGGGCGGGAAAAACGTAATTGTGAAAACAGCTATACCAGCATCGATGCGAAAATTACCTTGGACAAAAGCCGTCCTTCAGTCTCAGGCGTTTGGGCATTAAGCGCAACGGTGCAGGGGGTGGGTGGCAAAAAACGTTATAAAAATCAGAAATATGCGATTCCTTACAACGGCAAGACACACGTTGCGCCGAAAAGCTATCCGCTCAATATTAAATATTGAGGCCGTTTGATTTTTTAACGAAACTGCCGAACCCTGTCTCAAAAACAAAATCCCCATGAAACATACGCACAAACTTTGGATAGCCCTCATCCTCACCGGCATCGTCGGCGGTATGGTCGGCATTGCCTTGACGGAGCTTATGCACTTTATCCAGCACACGGCTTACAGTTACGGCACGGGCGGCGGGCATGTTTCCTTTCGGGAAGGCGTGGTTCAAACGTCGTCTGAACGCCGTATCCTCGTATTGATTTTGTGCGGCGTCGCGGTAGGGTTCGGCTGGTGGTCGCTCAAACGTTTCGGCAGACCGCAAATCGAAATCAAGGCAGCCTTGAAGCAGCCCTTGCAGGGGCTGCCGTTTTTGACCACCGTTTCCCATGCGCTGCTGCAAATCATCACCGTCGGACTCGGTTCCCCGCTCGGACGCGAAGTCGCCCCGCGTGAAATGACCGCCGCGTTTGCATCCGTCGGTGGCAGGCGTTTGGGTTTGGACGAGGATGAAATGCGCCTGCTGCTCGCCTGCGCGTCGGGTGCAGGTTTGGCGGCGGTCTATAACGTCCCGCTCGCCTCCACACTTTTCATCCTCGAAGCCATGTTGGGCATTTGGACGCAACAGGCAGTAGCCGCCGCATTGCTGACTTCCGTCACCGCCACCGCCGTCGCCCGCATCGGCTTGGGCGACGTGCAGCAATACCATCCCGTCTATCTCGATGTGAACATCCCGCTGCTGTGGTTTGCCGCCGCCATCGGTCCCGTTTTGGGCCCAACGGCGGTATGGTTTCAGCGCAGTGCCAAAAAATTTCCCTTCCTCAAGCGCAACGACCCGAAAATCATTCCTTTGGCGATTGCCTTGTTTGCCTTTATCGGCATCGTTTCCGTTTGGTTTCCCGAAATACTGGGCAACGGCAAGGCGGGCAACCAGCTTACGTTCGGCGGCATGACCGACTGGCGGTACAGCTTGGAAATGACCGCCGTCAAATGGTTCGTCGTCCTGCTCGCACTCGCCGCAGGCGCATACGGCGGGCTGATTACCCCGTCCATGATGCTCGGCAGCACCATCGCCTTCGCCGCCGCAGCCGCGTGGAACACCTTCTTTCCCGCCATGTCGTCTGAAAGTGCCGCCGTCATCGGCGCGGCGGCATTTCTCGGCGTTTCCCTCAAAATGCCCCTGACCGCCATAGTCTTTATCCTCGAACTCACCTACGCCCCCGCCGCCCTGCTGATGCCTTTGTGTATCACGATGGCGGGTGCAGTGGCAACGGCAAGGAAAATGGGGTTTGAATAAGCAGGGCGGGGAAAAGGGTCGTCTGAAAACCGTCGGCGCGGGTTTTGTCCGAGCTGTCAGCCGCAGGACGGGCGTATCTGAATCGTTAGCCTTATGCAGGCAATATAGTGGAAGGGAAAGGCAGAAAGGTCGTCTGAAAATCAATTCAGACGACCTTTTTTCTAGAAAATTGTCAACAATATTTCCAGAAAACTGCTGCCAAAAACCCGAAACTAGGGGATAATACCGCCCTGAAAATTCATCCCATAATGTTTTGCCAAGATTGAAGACGTATTCTGTCAAACTGACCGCCAGTGTCTTCAAACTTGTATAAGGCAGTTGGAAAACTAAGAAAGTAGCTTATTCACTCACGATTTTATAGAAAGAAACTGTTATGCAAAAAAAAACACCTGATTTTTCTTCTTGCTGCCTTTGCTGCTGCGCCTGTGTTGGCAAAACCTGTTGTTGTTCAAGAAGCGCAACTACTCGGTAAATGGCAGTGCGTTGCCAATGATAAAACTCCGATGACGTTTACTTTTGGCAGTGGGCAAAAAGTAAGCGTGATTGTGGATATGAATTTTCCTTCACCTGATGATGAAACCTTAGTTTATCGGAATTTTGCAGATGGTACTTGGACGTTGGACGGAGGAAAAATTGGTTTGAATATTAAAATCACCGATGTTCAAAGACAACATAGTACAGCTAAAATTCGCACCATTCTGTGGCGTAAAGTGGATAAGGAAATGTTTACCCAGATGAGAAACGACATTGGTAAATCAGATAAATCGCAAATGCAGGTTAAAAAAATCGGGAATGACAGCCTAAGCGTCCGTATGCAGGGAGAGAGTCAAGATATGGCTTGCCGCAAGGTATAAATTTATTGAATTGCCCAAGAGAACGCCATCGGAGCTAAACATCTCATCAAATTTTGTTTCATTTTTGCGCTAGCAGCGTGTATCGATTAAACCTTCAAAAAAAGGAATCCCCATGCCTTCCATCAAACGCGCCCTGATCAGCCTGTCCGACAAGACAGGCGCAGTCGAATTTGCCCAAACCCTGCACAAACTCGGTGTCGAAATCCTCTCCACCGGCGGCACGGCGAAGCTGCTTGCCGATGCGGGCGTTCCCGTGATTGAAGTCGCCGACTACACCGGTTTCCCCGAAATGCTCGACGGCCGCGTGAAAACGCTGCATCCGAAAATCCACGGCGGTATTTTGGGGCGGCGCGATTTGGGCGAACACGTCGCCAAGATGGAAGAGCACGGCATCGGCAACATCGACCTCGTTTGCGTCAACCTTTACCCCTTCGCCGCCACCATCGCCAAACCAAACTGCACGCTGGAAGATGCGATTGAAAACATCGACATCGGCGGCCCGACCATGGTGCGCTCCGCCGCGAAAAACTGGAAACACGTCGCCATCGTTACCGACACCGCCGACTTCCCCGCCATCGCCGCCGAAATGGAAGCCAACGGCGGCGCGTTGAGCGACAAAACCCGCTTCAACCTGTCGCGCAAAGCGTTCAGCCACACCGCCCAATACGACGGCATGATTTCCAACTACCTGACCTCGCTTTCAGACGACGTCTTGAGCGGCACGCCCGAAATCGGTGAATTCCCCAGCCAGTTCAACCAAAGCTGGATTAAAGTACAAGACATGCGCTACGGCGAAAACCCGCACCAACGCGCCGCGTTCTACCGCGATGTGTACCCCGCCGCAGGCAGCCTTTCCGCCTACAAACAACTGCAAGGCAAAGAATTGTCGTACAACAACATCGCCGATGCCGATGCCGCTTGGGAAGCCGTCAAATCCTTCGACGCGCCCGCCTGCGTGATTGTGAAACACGCCAATCCGTGCGGCGTCGCCGTCGCAGCCGATACCTTGACTGCCTACAAACTCGCCTACGCCACCGACACTACCAGCGCGTTCGGCGGCATCATCGCCTTCAACCGCGAAGTGGACGGCGAAACCGTCAAACAAATTACCGACAACCAATTTATGGAAGTCTTGATGGCGCCGAAATTTACCGCCGAAGCCCTCGAAATCGCCGCCGCCAAGAAAAACGTGCGCGTATTGGAAGTTCCGCTCGAAGCAGGCGCGAACCGCTTCGAACTCAAACGCGTCGGCGGCGGATTATTGGTACAAACGCCCGACATCCGCCGCATCAGCCGCGCCGATTTGAAAGTCGTCTCCAAACGCCAACCGACCGAGCAGGAATGGAACGATTTGCTGTTTGTCTGGAACGTCGCAAAATACGTCAAATCCAACGCCATCGTCTTCGGCAAAGGCGGTCAAACCTACGGCATCGGCGCAGGCCAAATGAGCCGTGTGGACAGCACCCGCATCGCCGCCCGCAAAGCGCAGGACGCAGGCCTAGACTTAAACGGCGCGTGTGCCGCCTCCGATGCCTTCTTCCCCTTCCGCGACGGCGTGGACGTCATCGCCGAACAGGGCATCAAAGCCATCATCCACCCCGCAGGCTCGATGCGCGATCAGGAAGTCTTTGACGCGGCGGACGAACACGGTATTGCCATGGTGGTAACGGGCGTTCGCCATTTTAGGCATTGATTCAAGTTTGATTGAAGCAAAGGTCGTCTGAAAATGTTTAACCGTTTTCAGACGACCTGTTTTTGTATTTTGATATTAGGAACACGACATGGACGAAGCAATTTTCTATCCTGCTACGCCTGAACAAAAAGCGGATTTGTGGGCATTGTTTAAATGGTTGGAAGTGACGGAAGACGATTTGGCTGTTTTGCAGCGGGGCGAATGGGTTTATCAGATTCAAGAAAGCCTTTGGGCTACGTTACGGAAGAGGGGATGGCCTTCAGGGGAGAATGACGATGGTTCCGGTGCGGAGCTGGAACAGGTTAAGAATTTTTATATCCGTGTAGATGAAAATGAAGAGTCAATGGAGGACTTGGGGTATGGGGAAGAGTGGGCGGACATCTTTTGCGTCTTGGAAAGATATGGCGCAACATGGCGTTCGGATTGGAAATTCGAACCGGAAGAGATGGAGGCGATTGTCCAAGATCTATTAGGTTGGGATGAATGGGAATGGGAATATCCCGAAGAGACTTATAGTGAAGAACTGTTTCCCTATGTGCAAGCGGCATTGGAGAAGGATGGTTTGGTGTTGTGTGACGTACAGACAGGCGATGATTGTTACCTGTTTGCGATTTTTTGGCTGGATGATATTGAAGCAGTACAGGCAACGGCACGACGCTTGGATTTGGAAGTGGAGATTTGTTGATTTGTCCCGTTCGCGATGAGCGGGGGGTGATAATATAGTGGATTAACTTTAAACCAATACGGCGTTGCCTCGCCTTGCCGTACTGGTTTAAAGTTAATCCACTATAAAACGCGCAACACGGGTAGAAACTGTGTTGCGCGTTTAATTTGTTTGAGCCTGCGTTTGTCGGATTCGGCAAGGTTTTTGTACCGTTTATTTTTACCATTGGGGAGCAAAATCAGCTTGCGATAGGGATATTGCCAACAATTTTTGCTTTCTAGAGGCATATTTTTCTTTTAAACAACAGTTTTATTCATGGTGTCCCATATTTTGAAAATACAGGGAAATCATGGAATTAATAAAAAATTAATGAATAAAAATAATCGCTTAAAAATGATAATTGATTAGAGTGTTAACCTTAAATACAACAAAAATTATATTTACTGCGAGTATTGTTACAAATCTTAAAATATTTACTAGCTATACAACGATTATCCTGATATTATACCGTTCATCATAAATACACCGATTATCGTTAAATTAAACCATTTGTCTGGTCAGTGATTGAACGGAGCAATCCTGATTCTGTTTGCAGAATTAAATATAGAGAGCCATATCTTATGACTACCGTTGCAATCGACATCCAACCGCAATTTCGCTTTACCTGTATGGCTGCTAATGCAACCCATTTTTTGTTGCGTCCGGAAAATATGGTTAATGAACTTAACCGCCAGGCAGCGTTGGCAGATAAAAGGGTTTTAATTGAGAATGTGAGCATTGATCCGGAGAGCATTTGTGCGACCGTCGTCAATCGCAACGGTGTCATGTTCGGCCGACCGTCCGGTTTTTTCAGCCAATGCGCCGGAGGTTGTCGCGGGACGCATTTGCTCCAAGGCTTGCCCTCTCCGGCAGATTACGATCATGCGCTCGAATTAAGCGGTAAGCATGTTCACGGTGCTTGTTTTCATGAAGCCAATGAGGCAAATAGCACAGGTCTGTTGGAATGGCTGCACGAACAAAAAGCCGATACTGTCATTATTGGCGGATTGGCCATCGAAGAAACTGTCGCCAATACGGCCAAGCAATTGTCTTGGTACAGCGATAATCTTCATATTATTGTCAATCTCGGTGCCTGCCACGGCTATGCGCCTGAAAGCACCATCGAGACTATCTACCAAATGCGGAAAATGGGCATCACTGTTGCTTCAAATGCCGAAGCCATTCCAGAGCTGATGCGTCGTTTCTCCGGCATAAACCAGGTTAAAGTGTCGTAATCTCTTGCTATTACTCCCAGCTGCAAGAGTTTCTTAGGGTCGCCTTTTGGCGGCCCGTTTTTTTATCTGCATTTTTTATAGTGGCTTAACTTTAAACCAGGACGGTGTTGCCTCGCCTTAGCTCAAAGAGAACGATTCTCTAAGGTGCTGAAGCACCAAGTGAATCGGTTCCGTACTATCTGTACTGTCTACGGCTTCGTCGCCTTGTCCTGATTTATGTTAATTCCACTATAATCTGGTAGGGAAGGGGAGTATTGACTAACTGTTTGCTTCATAAAAAAGGTCGTCTGAACATTTTTTCAGACGACCTCTTCTTGCGTTACAAGGTGCTTACCTTAGAGGGAAGAAAATAATTGCTATGGCGACAGCAATCACACCGTAAATCGCCATGGGGATGACGGTTTTCTTGATAATCGCACCTTCGGCGTTTTTCACGTCCAGTACGGTACATACGGCGATGATGTTGTTGATGCAGACCATGTTGCCCATTGCGCCACCGACGGATTGCAGGGCGAGGATGAGGGTCACGGACAGGCCGGTATCAAGGGCGATTTGCTGTTGAATCGGGCCGAATGTCAGGTTGGATACGGTGTTCGAACCGGAGAAGAATGCACCGATAGCGCCAAGGTAAGGGGAGAAGTAAACCCAGTGTTCGCCTGCCATCGCGGCAAACTCTTTACCGATGATTTTCACCATGGAGTCGTCGCCGCCGACCATCATCAGTTGAACCATAATCAGCGCGCCCATCAAGGCAAGCAGCGGTTTTTTGGTTTGGTTGAACGTTGCAGCGTAGAAAGCCCATGCATCTTTGAATTTGGTTTTATAAAGCAGGATACAAATCCAAACGGTAAAGACAAACGGAATCCATGCGGGAACGTAGAGGGTTTGGTAAGACGCATTGACACCTTGTCCGAAAATATTGCCGAAGGTAATGGTCAAAGAGTCGCTGACGGTGATTTTGCTCAAATCAAACGGCAGTTGGAAGCTGAACCATTCTTCTTTGCTGGTCAGCAGGCCTTTAATGCCGAGCTGTTTGATACGGGTAACCACCAGCATACCGATAAGCATACCCAGGGGGGCAAGTGCTTTGGCGACTTGGGCGAAAGGTACTTTTTCGGCATTCGGGTCTTTCGGATGGTCTTTGCTTAAGCCCCAGCCGTGGTTGGCGGCGAATACGGATACCATCAGACCGATTGCGCCGGCAACGAGTGATGGGAATTCTTCGTTAACCATCGCCAATGCAACATAAGGAATGGTACAAGAGAAGACGGCGATGCCGATGAAGCCTAAGTTTTTACGGATTTCAGACCAAGGCACGATGAAGCTCAAGCCGATGACGGGAATGACGAAGCCTGCGAAGAAGTGCATCACGCCGGTTTGTCTGCCGATAGCCAAGATGTTTTCGGGACTCAGGTTTAATGGCGCAAAACCGAACCAAGTCGGTGTACCCACCGCGCCGAAAGATACCGGCACGGAGTTCATGACCAGCGTAAAAATCGCCACTTTCAACGGGTTGAAACCCAAACTCATCAGAATCGGGGCGGCAATCGCAGCAGGCGTACCGAAGCCGGATGCACCCTCAATCATAAAGGCGAACGCCCAGCCGATAATCATCAACTGCGCCACGGGGTTCGGGCTGATGGTTGCCAGCCATTTGCGGATAATGTCGATACAGCCGGTGGTTTCCATCATACGGTTGAACATGATCGCACCGAAAATCACGGTAATCGGCGTCAATGTGGAAACCAGTCCGGACGCTGCGGTTGCGTTGAGCAGCATAGCGTCGTCTTTGAAATAAAACAGCTTGATGGCGTAAATCAGCGCGGCGGTAATCGGCAGCGCAATATAGGAAGGCATACTGTTTTTCTTAACCATCAGCCAAATCAGCAGGATGATGGGAAAAATGCTGAGGAATAGTGCCATGGTGAATCCTTAAATCGGCGTTGTTTATCAATTTTTATCATGATGTCGGATGCGGGAGAGATACCGAACCTTAATCTGAGAGTAATTACCAAATAAATTGGTAATACCAATTCAAAAGAATGCCGCATACTTTACGTAATACGATGTAATCGGTCAAGTGATTTATACGCGAACCGCGCGTTGCAAAATAAGGTTTTCGGCTGAGGGGAAATTAGTTTTTTATTATCAGAATATTGCAAAACGGATAAGCGGGAGAAGGAGAGAAATGTTGGAAATGCTGCAACAGGTAAATTCAAAAAAGGTCGTCTGAAAACAGCTTCTGCTCCGTCGGTATTTATACCCTGATGAATGTGCTGTATTTGTTTTCAGACGACCTTTAGGCAGCTTTATTGTAAAGGTTCGGCAAACCAGTCTTGCGTGGCGGTATCGGCATCGAAGACTTGCCCCATCAGCGGGGTCAGCGGATTCACGCCCAAGCTGCGTGCCTGCGGGAGGCTTTGCAGCAGGGGTTCGTTCCAAGCGTGCAGTGCCATGGCGTAGGCGCCCCAGTGGATGGGCATGAAGCGTTTGGGGGCAAGCTGCGCGGCATAGCGGGCGGTTTGCTCTGGGAAGAGGTGGTTGTTGGGCCAATGTTCGCTGTATTGCCCGTTTTCGATGAACGCGATATCGAACCCGTTGAATTTTTCGGCGATTTTGTCGAAATGGCTGCCTTGTGCCGAGTCGCCGTGAAAATAGAATTTTTCGCTGCCGTGTTCGATGGCAAAGCTGGACCACAGGGCTTGGTTGTGGTCGGTCAGGGTTCGGGATGAATCGTGACGGGCAGGTAGTGCGGTGTAGCGGATGCCGTTGCGTTCGGTGCTTTGCCACCAATCGAGTTCGGTAATGCGCTCTTGCGGCACGCCCCATTTTTTCAGCAGTACGCCCATACCGAGTGAGACGATGAAATGGCTGTTGCCTTTTGAATTGAGTGCCTGCACACTGTCTTTTTCGAGGTGATCGTAGTGGCTGTGTGAAATCAGGATGACATCGACGGGCGGCAGTTCGTCGATTTCTGCGGGCGCAGGCTGGAAGCGTTTCATGGTGATGGGGATGGGGGAGACGGAATTGCCGAAAACGGGGTCGGTAATGACGGTTTGCCCGCCGATCCGCATCAATAGGGTGGAATGTCCGAACCAGACGAAGCGGCTTTTTCCTTCGGGTGCGGCGAGGAAGGTTTGCCAATCGGGTTTGACGGTAGGCAGAGGTTTGGGCGGGCGCGTTGCCTGCGGGTCGGTCAGGATCTTCCAAAATGCGCCGGTCAGGCCGGTCGGTTTCTGCTGCGGTTCGGGGTTGAAGAAGGTTTGCGTTTTCGGGTCGTAATGGTCGCTTGCGGGGTAAACGGGATGTTGGTCGGGATAGAGCCAGTAGGCGAGCAGGGCGCAGACAGCGGTCAAGGCAATGAGTTTTTTCTTGTGTTTCATAATTGGTTTTTATGAAGAAGGTCGTCTGAAATTTTTTCAGACGACCTTGGGTTCTGTTTGAAAATGGTCTCGGTATCCATCAGATGGCGTGCGAACAGCCGGACACCATTTTTTTGAGGGCTTGCGAGTCGAGGATTTTGATGTGTTTGTGTTCGACCGAAATCAAGCCTTCGTGGTGGAACTTGGACAGCGTGCGGCTGACGGTTTCCAGTTTCAGCCCCAAATAGCTGCCGATTTCTTCGCGCGACATCCGCAGGATGAAATCGTTGGCGGCAAATCCGCGCGAGTAAAGGCGTTGGGACAGGTTAAGCAAAAACGCCGCCAGACGTTCTTCGGCGCGCATATTGCCCAAAAGCAGCATCACGCCTTGGTCGCGCACGATTTCGCGGCTCATCAACCGGAAAAAATGACTTCTCAGACTGGGGATGTTGTGTCCCAGCTCTTCGATGTGGGTGAAGGGCAGCTCACACACTTCGCTGTCTTCCAAAGCCACCGCGTCGCAGCTGTGGACATGGGAGCAAATGCCGTCCATGCCGATGAGTTCGCCGGACATAAAAAAGCCGGTAACCTGATCGCGACCGTCCTGACTGGCAACCGTGGTTTTGAAAAAACCGGCACGGATGGCAAACAGCGACGCGAAAGGCTCACCGGTGCGGAACAGATATTCACCCTTCTTCAAGCGGCGGCTCTGTCGGATGACCGCGTCCAATTGTGCAAACTCATTGGGCAAAAGCCCGACAGGCAGGCAGAGTTCACGCAGCGAACAGGAAGAACACAGGGTTTTCATCTGATGCATAGCATTGTGTGTGGTCATAAAACACCCTTAAAATTAAGGTTTTTATCCTGTCATGATTACGTAAGTTATTGACACATATCAAGACAGGTTTATCATACTGTGGCATTCTACCAAACTATCCGAAAATTGCCTAACATCATTACTCTAATCACGCACACGCCATGAAAGTAATACCAATACAAAATAATCACAATAGAAACAATGACAAGCCTGAGTTCGACCGCGAACTCATCGCCAGCCTTCCTTCCAGCGGTCCGCGCTACACTTCCTACCCGACAGCCGACCGTTTTCATGACGGATTTCGCGAAGCCGAATATATCAATGCCTTGAATCAGCGCGGTATGGGGGCTTTGAACAAGCCCCTTTCGCTTTATATCCACATCCCCTTCTGCAACACCATTTGTTACTACTGCGGCTGCAATAAAATCATCACCAAAGACAAAAGCCGCGCCGATGCCTACATCGAATACCTTGAAAAAGAAATGGAGCTGCTCGCCCCGCATCTGGGCGGACGGCATCAGCTCGCCCAACTGCACTTCGGCGGCGGTACACCGACTTTCTTGAGCGACGACCAAATCGAACGCGTATTCCGCATGATACGCAAACATTTCCAACTTATCCCCGGCGGCGAATACTCCATCGAAATCGACCCGCGCAAAGTCAGCCGCGAAACCGTCCTCATGCTCGGCAAGCTCGGCTTCAACCGCATGAGCGTCGGTATTCAGGATTTTGATCCTAAAGTTCAGGAAGCGGTCAACCGCATCCAAAGCTACGATGAAACCAAAGAAGTTATTGATGCCGCCCGCGAAGCAGGGTTCAAATCCGTCAGCGTCGATTTGATTTACGGCCTGCCACACCAAACTGCCGAAAGCATCAAAACCACCATCGACACCGTATTGTCGCTCGATCCCGACCGCCTTGCCCTTTATCACTATGCCCATCTGCCGCATATCTTCAAGCCGCAACGCCGTATCGATACCGAAGCCGTTCCCGGCAGCGAAGAAAAACTCGATATGCTGCAATACTGCGTCCAAACCCTGACCGAACGCGGTTACGTCTTTATCGGTATGGACCACTTCGCCAAACCCGATGACGAACTTTCCATCGCCCTCAAAGAAGGCTTCCTCCAGCGCAACTTCCAAGGTTACTCAACCTACGCGGACTGCGATTTGGTCGCCATCGGCGTATCTTCCATCGGCAAAATCGGCAGCACCTACTCCCAAAACGAACGCGACATCGACGCCTACTATGCTGCGCTTGATGCAGGACACCTGCCCATCATGCGCGGCTACCAGCTCAATCAGGACGACCTTTTGCGCCGCAATATCATCCAAGATTTGATGTGCCGCTTCGCCTTGGATTACCGAATCTACGAAAGCGTATTCGGTATTCCGTTCGACCGCTATTTCAAAGACGAACTTGCCGACTTGGAGCAACTCGCCTCCCTCGGACTCGTTCGCCTGAAACCGCACGGGATGACCGTTACCCCCAAAGGCCGCTTCCTGATACGCAACATCGCCATGGTATTCGACTACCACCTGCGCCACAGGGAAACCAAAGCCCAATATTCGCAAACGGTGTAAAGAGGAATAGCAAAGGTCGTCTGAAAATTTTCAGACGACCTTTGTTTTTATTTTCAAGACTTTCGGGTAACATCAAACCATATTTGCCGGTTTGCCGTGATTCAAGTCAATTTGTTCTAGATGCGCCCTATGATTACCGAACAGCAAAACGATATCCTCAGCATCAATCAAGTGCAGCTTCTCCTTGCTGAAAAACGCACGGCACTCGCTGTCATGCGCACGGGTATTGCTGTTTTTGCGTTGCCGTTGTCTATTTTCAGCGCGCTGATTGCGACATCGAAATGGTACGAGGCTGTGGATGTTTGGCCTTTGCTTGTGTTGGTCAGTTTGATGAACATCAGTTTGATTTTTTTCTCGGTCTATCTGATAACCCGATCGCTCCGTAGAATGCACCAATACGACCGAATGATTGCCGATATCAAATACAACAATCAGTCTTTGCGTAAACTGCTTGAGTCATAAAATCCAGACGGTTGGGGTAGGGCATAGGTCGTCTGAAAATCAAATTGATTTGTTCTTAAAACGGGTTATAGTAAAATTCTTACGCGTTCTGCTGTTTATTGTCTTACGTCTTATATAGAAACCCTACGAGATATATGTCGTGTTTGGACGGAAACGGACGCAGTCGGATTTTTGGTTCGCTCCGACCTCTTTTCACAAACGTTTTTAAAATATGGAACAACCTGATTTTTTTCCCATCCCCAGCCCCTGTATCGGCGTCTGTGAAGCCAATGCCAAAGGCTATTGCAAAGGCTGTCTGCGCAGCCGTGAAGAAAGGCTTTATTGGCAAAAAATGACCGATGATCAAAAGCATCAGGTCATGCGTCTTCTCAGTATGAGGAAAACCAAAATCCGCAACCGCCAGCTCGATGCCATGGCAGCGCCAGAAGTCGGTGTGGAGGCGCAAAGCGGGTTTTTGTTTGAGGATGAGGGATAAGGTGATGAAATATAAAAAGGACGGGTTTGCTTCCGTCCTTTTTTATTTGTCGAAAATAGTGGCAAATCAGATGATTTGAAGAGAATTAATGAAGACCACGATAATGGCAATCGGAGCGATGTAGCGCAACGCGCCCAGCCATAGATATAGAAGCGTTTTCGGTACGATACTGCCCATGCCGGCATGGGTCAAAACGGACTGCCTGTCTTGAATCCAGCCGGTAAAGATGGAGATGCTTAATGCGCATAGCGGCATAATAATGGCAGTAATAATGTAGTCCCATAAATCAAAAATAGATTTATTAAAAATAAGCACATCGCTCCATACGCCGAATGATAGGGCAGAAGGGATGCCGACAATAAAGATGGCAATGCCGATGGCCCAAGTGTGCCGGCTGCGTTTGCGTTCATCTTGGCGGATGGTTGCCGCAATCACGGTTTCCAGCATGGAAAACGCTGAAGTCAGCGTAGCAAAGACAACCAACATCATGAACACGGCAAACAGATAGTTGCCGGACGGAATTTTCATGAATACGGCAGGCAAGACCACGAAAATCAGGCCGGGACCTTGGCTGGGCGTGGCGCCCAATGCGAATACCGCCGGAAAGATGACCAAGCCTGCCAGCAGCGATACCAAAAGGTTCATCCACATAATGATATTGCCCGAGCGGAACATATCCTGATCTTTACCCAAATACGAGGCGTAGGTAATCATTGCCGATACACCGATACTCAACGCAAAGAAAGCCTGACCCAGCGCGGTCAGCATCGTTTCCGATTTGATTTTCGACCAATCCGGTTTCAATAAAAAACTGACGCCTTCCATCGCGCCGGGCAAGGTCAGCGAGCGGATTGCCAAAATGATAAACAAAATAAACAAAGCAGGCATCAGATAGCGGTTTGCTTTTTCAATGCCGTCAGAGATTCCGCCTTTGACTACCCAAATGGTAATCAGCATGAACAGCCCCTGATAAAGAATCGAACTTGTCGGATTGGAAATTGTTTTTTCGAATAGGGCGCCAAAATCAACATTCGGGGCAATTTCGCCGGTGAAGCTGTGTACGACATAATTCAAAACCCAGCCGCCGACTACGCTGTAAAACGACAATAAAATGAAGCACGCCGCCACACCAATCCGGCCGACCCAAGGCCAAAGCGAGCCGGGACGCAGGGTTTTGAACGAATCGATGGCGTTTTTACCGCCTGTGCGCCCGATATAAAACTCGGCAAGTTGTACCGGCAACGCCACGATAATCGTGAAGATGACAAACAGAAGGACAAAAATTGCCCCGCCGTTCGTACCGGCGGTATAAGGGAATTTCCAAATCGCACCCAAACCGATGGCAGAGCCTGCCGCGGCAAGGACGAAACCGATTTTGGAAGACCAAGAGGATGAATGACTCATAGCGGGATATGTTGAGAAATAAAATTGGCTGAATTGTAACAAAGCGTAGTCGGGGATAATACTGGATGGCGGACGCGGTGGAAAATAACGCATGGATGGTGCGTAGAACGATAAGCTTTTGGCGTGAATTTTTTAAATGGCTATGATTTGAGAAATGATTTAAATTAAAATGTGTAAAAAAAGATATTTTATGCCAAAAATTGAGAGAGGTCGTCTGAAAGCCGGTTCAGACGACCTCTTGTTTGTGCGGACAGCGTGAACATTTCAGCCTGACTTCGGCATACTGTTACAGCAGCTTAATATCCTGCGAGGGGGCGTGGAAGTCAGAACCAAACCACGCCAGTTCTGAATTTCCATCAGGCCGCTATAAAATTGTCGGTTGCGTTACGGCATCGTAGTGCTGCACGTTTGCCGTATCGGCAGTGTAGTTAAAGCTGCCGACTCCGTTGTTGACTGTTTCAAACCCGCTGGTTTGACCGCTTGCCAACAGTTTGTCCAGCAAGGTTTCTACGGTAAATGTCCCTTCGTCAAATCGGAATTCTCCGACAGAAGCGGAGTTGCTGCCTTTGAGATATTGGTTGTCGATGGTGATTTTGCCGCCTGAGTTGGCAATGGTGATTTCCCAATCGATTGCCCCGCTTGCGTCGGTGCTTGCATGGATATGCAAATCCTTGACGGCGATGCCTTGTCCGAATTGGAGGGCGTTGTTGCCGTGATTGTCAGAAATGGTGTCATGTCCCTCTCCGAAGCAGAAGACATAGGTATCATTCCCTGCGCCACCATACAGGATATCGTCGTCTAAACCGCCAAACAGTAAGTCGTCGCCGGAGCCGCCATACAGCACGTCTTTGCCCGACTCGCCATAAAAGACATCGTTGTTTTCGCCGCCGAACAACGTATCATTGCCCGCCCCGCCATTGAGATGGTCGTCTCCGCCGTTGCCGAAAATCACATCGTTTCCTGAATCTCCATTGACGGTATCTCTGCCGTCGCCGCCTCTGACGATATCGTCGCCATCGCCGCCACTGATGAAGTTGGTTCCACCGCTGACGAATACGGTATCGTTGCCGCCGCCGGCATAAATGTTGTCGTCGCCGCTTTTGCCGTCAATATGGTCTATGCTGTCAGTGCCTTTGATGCTGTCGTTGCCTGCCGTTCCTGTAATATAGGTCACGCTGACGGATTTGAAGCCGGCGGTTTCGTTGACGTAATAATAATTTTGATCGGGAATATTGCTGAGTTCCTGACGGGTAATGGAGGTAACTTTTTCCGGATGATCAACAGCGGATGGATCAGAAACCATCGCATTTCCGATGATGTTGTTGCCGGATAGGGCGATGCCTTTGCCGTTTGAAATCGGCGATGTCTGAGTAATGGCTGTGTCGGACAGGTTGTTGGCAATGATGTTGTTTTCGACTTTGACGTTTTTGATTGCGCCATGCTCTTCTTCGAAGTCGATAGAGCCTTTTTCGCGTCCGTATGTGTCGGTTCGTGTGCCATTGCCGATTAACAGATTGTCCCGAACCGAAATACCTTTTTTGTTCAGGTCAAAATTGTGTCCTTGGAAAACGGTGTTGAGGCGTATGCCCGACCATGCGGTGTTGTCGCGAATCAGGTTGCCGGCTACTTCATGTCCGGCGCCGCCGAAGATTCCGATACCTGCCGCGCGCCAGCCGAGTTCGACGGTGTTGTTCAGGAAACGGTTGTTTTCGGCTACTTTGGATTCTGTTTGGTCTGCAATGCTCGACCATGTCGCCAGACCGTCGTCGCCGTTGCCTCGGATGTTGGAATTGATGACGGTCGAATGGCTGGTTCCCTGCGCAAAATTAATGCCGTCTGCGAGATTGTTCCGGATGAGGGCGTTGGAGACGGTCAGCCCGTCTGTGTAGTGCAGTGGGTGTTCATTGTCCACTTTGGTGTAATCGCCGATCCAGATGCCTACTTCAAAATGCTCAATGGCGATGTCGTGGATGGACGAGCCTTTGCCCAAAGTGCCGGAAATGCCTTTGTAGTTGGCTTGTTGGTGGAAACGGGATGCCAAATTTGAATCCATCGACAGATTGCCGAAATCAATATTGTTGCTGCCATGTTCAAACACGATGCCGCCGCCTTTTTTCACTGTACCGTTTTCAAAAACGGGCGGTTCCTCGCTCGTGAAATGCAGTTTGGTATGCCACCTGCCGGCACCGCCGATGCTGATTCCTTTAGGGGCATAGATGTGGAGCTGGTGGTCGAAATCAAACTGCCCTTCGGGAATGTAAACGGATTTTCCGAAGGTTTTTGCCGATTCGATTGCCGCCGTCAAGGCTTTCGAATCATCGATTCCGTCGTTTGCTTTTGCGCCGAAATCGGTAATGCTGACGCTGTTTGCGGGCTGTTTGATCGCGGAAGGGGCTTTTTCCAATTCAACGAAGTCGATACCGACCGGGGTGTTGCCTGATTGGTTGACGATGGTGACGGTGTCGCCGCTTTGGATGGATGTATTTTTCAACAGCGTACCCACTTCGTCGAACTGGAAGCGGGCGACACGGTCGGCAGCAGGCGTATCGTGGATTTTGATGTCTTCGCCTTTGTGGTGTTCATAATTTTCCAAATACTGCCAGTTGTGTTTTGATGATAAATCGAGGTTGGCTACGGGTTTGCCGTTTACTTGGATTTCAACTTTGCCGGTTGCCCCGTCGGGAACGGTATAGCGGAGGGTGGCGGCATCCGCATCCGCTTTTGCTGTAAACGAAACGGCGGCATTGGCCGGCAGGTCAACGTAAGACTGTTTGCTGGCTTCGTGGGCAGTGGAGTGTGTGGAAGCGGCTTTTTTGACTGTTGCACCTGCTGAGAGTGTACCCTGGTCGGCTTCATAAGTCGTGTATGCGGCTTTGGCACCGTAGCGGGAGGGATCGTAGGTAACAGTTTCTGACATTAATATGTTCCTTTTGAAATGGTCTGTCATTTTGAACAGTAAGACATAATAGGCAATGCAACCGCTGAAAAGTTCTATGTCGATTTAAAAGGAAACGTCGTCTGAAAGTGGGGATCGCTCAGAAGGGTTGTAGATGATGTGTCCTGTTTTTATTCGGGAAACCGTTGCACTTCAAATACGAAGGTACGGGGTTTTCATGACGGCTCGTCTGAATCAAACAAGCCTCGGCACGCATACAGTAGCCCGCCCGCCAATACGGCCAGACCCACCGCCGCCCAATACGCATCGGCATAGCCGACTGCCTTTGCCAGCCGCAGGGCGGCGAAACCGGCCGCGTAACTGCCGAGCAGGACGACAGAAAATTGCAGGCTGCTGTCGAGTGCGGCGGTGGCGCGGTCGGATTTGTCCATTACCAACGCCAGTATCACCGGCAGCAGCAGTGTGTAGCTCAGGCTCAGGGTGATGATTTGTGCGGGCGGCAGCCAAGGGTGGATGCGGGCGAGCGCGTCGATGGCGGTCATGGACGCCAAAAGCGGCAGTTGCAGCGCGTAGAGCAGGAACACGAGTTTGCGGCGCGGATAATTGCGCGAAAACCAGCCCGATAGCGGCGTAACAATCAGGCAGGCAACAGGAATACCCACCGCCAGAATCCCGCCCGTCTGCTTCGGGGTAAAGCCCAAATCCGCCAACTTGGGCACAAAAGTCGCCGCCGCAAACGCATACGGCGCGGCGACGGCAAACAGCAAAACCAGCCACCGCCAGCCCGTTTCAGGCTGCCGCCAAAAGGAGACCAGCCGCGCCGCCAATGCCGTCAAACCGCCTTGCGCCGTCGGACTTTCCGGCTCGTGGTAGCACAAGAGTTGCAGCAGCATCAGCAGGCTGAACGCCAACATAAAGCCCGCCGCCGCCGTCTGCCCGTATTCCTGATACAGCCACAACACCAGCGCGCCGCCGATCATCTTGCCGCCGCGCGCCGCCATCGTCTGAATCACGCCGCCGAAACCGCGTTCGCGGTGCGGCAGGACGATGCACGACAAACCCAGCATCGCACAGCCGTACACCGCCGACATTGCCGAGAGCAAAACGCAGCAGGCCAGAAGCAGCGGGAAGTTCTGCGTTATGTCGGTGCAGGCCATCAGCCCGAACACCGCCGAAAGCCCCAGCGTCGCCGCCAGCAGCCAGCCGCGAAACCGCCCGAACCGCCCCGCCGGCCGCCGCTCCATCAGCGCGGCAAACAACACCTTCGCCGCTTCGATACCGCCGATTAAATGTATCCAGCTCAGTTGGTTCAGGCTGTAACCGTGGTTTTTCAAAATAGTGACCAGCGCGACCAGATAAAAACCGGTCAGCGTGAATTTGTAGGTGCTGCCGCCGATAAGCAGCAGCCAGTCGCGCGGGGCGGGGGATGTCGGGTTTTGTTGGGACATGGATGGCTCCCTATTGCGAGTGTACGGGAATGATGTGGGTGCCGTAGGTCGTCTGAAAAACGTTTCAGACGACCTACGGCTTTTCTGTTTTACATTTTCAAGTAGTTTTTCAGACGACTTTCGGGGGCTGTCTGAAATGGAAAAAAGCAGCCCCTTTTTATCCTTTCATCACCCGAAACGTCAGATTAATCCGCGGCTCTTGGATGCGGGTGCTTTTCAGGATGGTGTGCAGCCAGTGTTTCTGCGTTTCGCCATGCATCAAAATGAGCTGGCCGTGTTCCAGCCACATTTCGCGTTTTTCCTTGCTTTCTTTGTGTTTTAAGGCGAATTTGCGCGTTGCGCCGAGGCTGAGGGAGGCGATGGCACTGTCTTTGCCCAGCCCCTGCCCTTCGTCGCTGTGCCATGCCATGCCTTCGTTGCCGTTGTTGTAGCGGTTGAGCAAGCAGGAGTTGAAGCGGGTGGGGCAGATGTCGGCGATGGCGGCTTCCACGCGGTTTTTGAGTTCGGGCAAGACGCCGCTCCACGGCAGGGCGATGCGGTTTGCGCCGGAATAGCCGTAGTTGTAGGGTGTGTCGCCATACCACGCGACTTCGCGGGCGGTGATGATGTGTTTGCCGTATATCACGGCTTCGTCGTGCCGCCAGGGAATATCACGCTGCAAAATTTCAAAATAACGGTCGGCTTCGGCGATGGTGAAAATCCGTCCGAAATTGCTGACGATGCCGTCGTAGGGCAGGAGGTTGGCGTGCGGGTTGGCGGTTTCTGGGAAGAGGTCAAGCGTCATCAGTGTCTCCCAATTCGTGCGCCAATATCGCCATTTTGCGCCCGCGTTGCCAGCGGTAGCCGCCAATGATGCCGTTTTCGCGGATGACGCGGTGGCAGGGAATGAGTAATGCAACGGGATTCTGCCCGATGGCCGTCCCAACGGCTCGCGCAGCGTTGGGTGAGCCTATGCGCTGCGCCACCGTGCCGTAGCTTTGCAGGCTGCCTGCGGGGATATCGAGCAAGGCCTGCCACACTTTGAGCTGGAAGGGTGTGCCTTTGATGTGCAGGGTAACGCGGCCGCACCGGGTGCGGAAGATATCGGCGGCTTGTCGGTGGAATGCGGTTTCCCGTTCGGTTAGGCGGGCGTTCGGATATTCGGCGCGCAATTCGTCCAGTGCGGCGGAGGGGTCGTCTGAAAAACGCATGAAGCAGATGCCTTTGTCTGTTGCTGCTGCCAACAGGTCGCCGAAGGGGCCGGGAATCAGGCTGTAATGGATTTGCAGGCCTGCTCCGCCGTTTTTGTATTCACCAGGAGTCATTTTTTCGATGCCGACAAATAAGTCGTGCAGCCGCCCCGTGCCGCTCAGTCCGCCGCAATGCGCCGCTTCCGCCACGCTTTCGCTGTTTTTCAGGGCTTCTTTGGCACGGCTGATGCTGATGTGTTGCAGCATTTTTTTCGGACTGATGCCCGCCCATGCGGAAAATTCGCGCTGCAAATGTTCGGGGCTGACATGAACCACTGCCGCCACCTGAGCCAAATCGGGCTGCTCGGCGGCATGGTCGTAAAGGTATTCGATGGCGCGGGCAATACGGAGGAATTGGCGGGTTTGATTTAAGTTCATAAATTATCCTGTCGTTGTATGGGATAGGATAGCCTGAAAGCCGACAAGAAACGACCCGATTATTGATGGAAAGATTGTTTGTCTGTCTGAAATTCATCAATAATCGGGTCGTCTTTATATCGTGGCTTCCTTAAACTTGCATCGTCTTTAACCGCATATGTAAGGAACGTTATGTCAAGCTTATTGAATTTGAACAATAAAACCGCCGCCGTTATCGGCGCGTCGTCGGGTATCGGTCGCGCGGTTGCACTGCTGTTGGCGGAGTACGGCGCAAACGTTGTCTTATGTGCCCGCCGTGCCGACAAACTGGAAGAAACCGCCGCACTGATACGCGCAAGCGGCGGACGGGCTGTTGCCGTGGCAGGTGACGCAGTGCTGCCTGAAACGCACGAAGCCGTCGTCCATGCGGCAGAGCGAGAGTTCGGCAGCTTGGATATCGCCGTGAACAACGCGGGCATCATCGGAGCGTACAAACCCTTGGCGGAACTTTCGCCCGAAGAGTGGCGGGTAACGCTGGACGGAAACCTGACTGCTGCCTTTCTGGGCGCGCGCAGCCAAATTCCCGCTATGCTCGCACGCGGCGGTGGATCGATTGTGTTCACGTCCAGCTTTGTCGGCACCAGTTGTGCCCTGCCGAACAAAACCGCCTACGGCTGTGCCAAAGCCGCACTTTCCGCGCTGGCAAAAGGCATTACCGCCGACTATGCAGCCCAAGGTATCCGCGCCAATGCCCTGCTTCCCGGCGGTACGGATACGGAAATGATGACTACCGACCCGCAGCAGCGGGCATGGGCGGAAGGGCTGCATGCGGTCAAACGCATCGCCCGACCCGAAGAAATTGCCGCCGCGATTTTGTTCCTCGTCAGCCCGATGGGCAGTTTTGTAACGGGTACGGCGTTGTTTGCGGACGGCGGAAATTCGGCGGTGAAGTAAGAGACCGCCTGAAGATTACACGCTTCGGCTCAAATCTGCCAAAAACGCCTGCCGCTGTTCGGCGGTGGATTTGTCCATATTGCCGAAGTTGAGCCAACGGCGTTTGGCGATACCGATGCCTTTGAGCGTGTGTCCCACCATCGCTTTGCCGATGCCGTTGCCGCCAAACCATTTCAGATACCATGTGGGGGCGGTGGATGTGCTGATGACCAGTGCTTCTTTGATGTGGGATAGGTTGCCTTTCAAGCCTGTGGCAGTGGGGACGTAGGCGAATGTTTTCAGGAAAACTTTGTCTTCAAATCCTTTGACGATGGCGGGCATATCCGCCCACCAGATTGGAAAGATAAAAATCAGGCGGTTGGTGGTTTTCAAGAGTTCCTGATAATGCAAAACCAGCGGGTCAAGGGCTTTGCCTTGGTTGAACAGGGCAAGCTCTTCTTTGGTGTAGGCGGGATTGAAACCGTCTGCGTATAAGTCGATCAGCCGGTATTTTTCGCCTTTTTCGTCCAACAGTTGCTGTACGCGCCGCAAAATGCCGTAATTGAAGCTTTGATCGTAGGGATGGGCATAAATGATTGTGGTAAATGACATTTTTGTACTCCTGAAAGTCAGTTGCCGAGTGTTCCCATGCTATCAAACGAATGTCGGTTTGCTCAAATCCGTATCGGGCAGGCAAGGCTGAGTGATGGAACTGCTGCCGGAGCATGGATTCTGTTTTCAGACGGCCTTTAACGCTTCTTCCGCCCGCAACAGGGCGGTTTGCTCGTCGGCTTCGACGATGTAGTTCACGCCCAGCGCGGGGGCGAGTTTGGACGATTGTTCGCGGAAGAACGCCAGTTGCGCCGCGTCGGGTTCGATGAGGAGCATGGCGGCGCAGCGTTCGGACAGTTGCGGCCGGTGTGCCTTTATCCATTCGATGTAGGTTTTGCGGTCGGCAATGCGCTGTTCGTCGCTTACCTGCCGCCGCATCGGGGTGCAGACGGTGGCGAAGCGGCGGTTTTGGTTTAACAGGGTTTCGAATTCGGCCAGCCAGTCGGCGAAGTCGGCGACGTGGGTCAGGTCGGTCAGATAGATGGTGCCTTCGGGCAGGGTTTTGGCGGGGGTGAAGTAGTGCATGGGGTTCCTTTGGGTGTTTTGGGGGTTGGGCGCAGGTTGGATATTGTTGATGATTAGACTTCTTGTGCCGTCATTCCCGCGCAGGCGGGAATCCAGACCCATCCGCACAGAAACTTATCGGATAAAGAAGTGTCTTCGAGTCTCCATTCTGGATTCCCGCCTGCGCGGGAATGACGGCAGTCGGTTGTTACGGCCGTTTCAGACGACCTTCGTTATTCCAGTAACCGTAGGTAGGGCATTGATGCCCGATCTACGTTTTTTTCAGACGGCCTCTATCATTTCAGCTTCGCCTAAAATTTCCATTCCGCGCTCACGCCTACGCTTCTGGGGCGTTGGTAGAGCGCGTCTTGGCGGTCGGCGCTGGAAATGAATATGGGTCGGCGGCGGTTGAACACGTTGTTGGCGTAGAGCGAGACGCGGCCTTGTTTGAAATTGTAGGCGGTGTAGAGGTTGACTTGGTTGTATGCGCCGATTTTGCCTGATTCGGCATTGTCGGCGGCGGAGTAGTAGCCGCCGTAGAAGCTCACGTCGCCGCCGGCTTCCCAGCCTTTGTCGTTCAGGTATTTCACGCCGATGTTGGCGGTGTATTTGGGTGCGCGGCCGAGTTTGTTGCCTTCGATGCCGCTGTCGGGATAGCTTTTGATTTTGGTGTTGAGCAGCCCCAGTCCGGTGGTGAGTTTCAGGCTGTCGGTCGCCTGCCAGTCGGCGGCGAGTTCCGCGCCGTAGGTGTAGACTTTTTTGGCGTTGCGGATGACGACGGAGTTGGTGCCGAGATAGAAGGGGAGCTGCATGTCGCGGTAGTGGTTCAGGAACAGGTTGCCGGAGAGTTGCAGGCGGCGGTCCGCGCTGCGCCAGCGGGTGTACCACTCGTAGTTGTTCACATATTCGGGTTCATAAGTGTAGGTTACGACAGGGCGGCCGAAGGTGATGCCCGCGCCGCCGGGGTTGTAGCCGCGTGCAGCTTTGATGCCGCTGACCCATTGGTCAGTGGGTTTGAAGGCGATGTCGATTTTGGGCAGGAAGACGGTCTGGCCTTTGTCTAAATCAAGGTGCAGCGCGCCGCTGCCGCCGCTTCGTTTGTGCGTTTCTTTTTCAAGGCGGGCGGCGGCTGTGATGTCCCATTTTTCGCTGGGGCTGTATGTGGTTTCGGCAAACAGGGCGCGCACGCTGTTGCGGTCGTCAAAGGTATTGCGGCCGCCGACGCTGCGGATATCTACCCATTCGTCTTGTTTGCTGCGGAAGTAGTGCAGTCCAGCAAGGCCTTTCAGACGGCCTTTGTTTGAAAAATGCAATACCGGCTCCCATTGCAGTTCGCGGCCTTTGAGTTCGGCGGGCACGCCTTGCGGGCTGACAGTCATCGGCAGATGCAGCCGCTCGTTGTGGTAGCGGCCGTAAACCAGTTTGTTTTCCAGTTTCAAATAGTCGTTAAGCTGCCACGATACGTCCCAGATGCCCGATGTCGAGCCGGTTACGAACACGGGTTTTTCTTTTAAAAAACGGCGGCTGGCGGTGTTGCCCATGATTTCGTTTTGCGGCGCGCGCGAACGGATGTGGTTCAGCGTCAGGCGGCTGTAAAAATCGGGATGGTTTTCGGGTGTGAGCAGGAGTTTGAAGCGCACGTTGGTGTTTTCCACGCGGCGCGGGTTGCCGGTCGGCTCGTAGGACACGAACGGTTCGTAGCTTTCGCGCTGCTGCCGCTCCGCGCTCAGGCGGAAGGCAAGGTTGTTTTTCACAATCGGGCCGGACACCGCGCCGGCGATGTTGCGCGTTTTCTGGTTGCCCAAACCCAAGCGCAGCGCGCCTTCCCATTCGTCGGTCGGGTCTTTGGAACGCATCACCACCGCGCCAGCCACCGCGTTCTGCCCGCGCACATGGCTTTGCGGCCCGCGCAAGACTTCCACTTGCTGCATGTCCCACAACGACTGCGTGCCAAAGGCGAATTCGTTGTAAGTGGCGGAGCGGCCGTCTATGGACAGGTTCAGGCGCGGCCGCGTGCCCGCGAAAAACGCCACCGCGCCGACGGCGGGTCCCGAGCCGTCCACGCCGCGCACGGTCGGCAAATCGTTGCCGCTGCCCAAGTCCACCGTGTTCACGGTTTGTTTGAGCAGGTCGGTCGCGGAAAGATTGTGGCCGCTGCGGTCGATGTTCGGCGTGGTGAAGACGCGGTTGGACGTGGCGGTTTCAAAGCCGCTGTGGTTGGTGCGTTCGCCGGTTACGACGACTTCTTCCAACTGCACCTGTTCTGCATTTTGCGCCGCATCGGCGGCATAAATCCATTCGGAGGCAAAGGCGGCGGCAATCAATAGGGGCAGGCGGCGGAGGGTAGGTTTCTGCATTTCCTTATCCTTTCAGACGGCATACGTCGGGGCGGATTGAACATCAGACAATCAAACCGCTCCGTCGGTATGCAAATATTTGTTGTTTACATATTTACATAAAACAAACTATTAATGTAAAGTATAAGAAACAAAAAACAGGAATGCAAGTGTTTATCATTCACTTTACTTGTTCCTTTTTATAGTGAACCATCTCAAAAACAATTCCCTCTCCCAGTTCGGCGGGAGAAGGTTTGGGAGGGCAATTCCGTGACCTTTATGAATTTGGCCTGCTAAGCATTCGACAGCCCTCATCCATAGGGCGGAGCGGAGGGATAAGGAAAGAGGTCGTCTGAAACGCCGCCATATTGCCATTGCCGCCGTGGGGAAATATGATGAGTATCCGACTTTCGGATAACTTTAATGAAAACCCTTTATGAATAAAATCAAAAGCTTCCTATCGTCATGACCGCCAGCAAACAACAAACCATCGCCGACACCGCCCGCCGCCTGTTCCGCGAACACGGCTTTTCCGCCGTATCCGTAGGCGGAATCTGCGCCGAGGCCGACGTCAGCCGCGTTACCTTTTACAAACATTACAGCGGCAAAAACGCGCTCTTGCAGGAAATCGTTACCGAGCAGAAAAACCGCGTCCGTGCCGAATTTGAGGCGCTA
Organism: Neisseria sp. HMSC70E02; assembly: GCF_001838645.1. Classification (NCBI taxonomy): domain Bacteria; kingdom Pseudomonadati; phylum Pseudomonadota; class Betaproteobacteria; order Neisseriales; family Neisseriaceae; genus Neisseria; species Neisseria sp. HMSC70E02. The sequence goes on from NZ_KV838078.1 coordinate 41,937, forward strand.
CTTGCACGGCAGTGCAGCCTGCGCGAAGCCGCCGAAGCCGTTTTCGCCCTGCAACGGCGGTCGTTCGACGAGCTTTATTCCGCCTCCTTCCTGCGCGACATCGAAGAGAATACCGATTTGGAACTGGAGCGGTTTTTCCACGAATTGAACGAAGAAAAATACGCCTTTATGCGCGGTTTCTTCCATACCCTGCAACAACGCCGCCTGATCCAGCCCGATTTGCCGGTGGAACTCATCGACCTGTTCATCCGTCAGGCGGATATATTGATGCGCCATCCGCAACTGGCCGCGCTTTATGCCGCTGCGCCGCAAAAGCTGCCTCAAGACGTATTGGGATTGCTGCTGCACGGCTTGGCGGGAGAAGAAGGAAGGAACGAGGGAGGGGATTGAGTTTTTTGGCGAAGGTGAAAGAGATTCGCTGCATTTCTCATAAAACGTCGTCTGAAAACGAATTGTCGATTTTCAGACGACGTTTTGATTAGATTGCACTAGATTGGCACTAGGAGCTGCATGGGTTTGCCCTGATGCAGGCAAATCAGGCAGGGAATGATTTAGCGAATTTGTCGGCGGAATATCTTCAAGCCCATGCTGCGATATTGGACGGAATCGACTATATTTAAGACACAAATTGGACACAGTTGCGACATGAAAAAATACCTTGCTTACGCAAGGCATTGATTTGATTGGTGGGTCCGGTGGGGTTCGAACCCACGACCAAGGGATTATGAGTCCCCTGCTCTAACCCCTGAGCTACAGACCCGTTCAAGAGTAGGGGCGTATTGTATCATAAATTATTCCGCTTACAAGGTCGTCTGAAAAAGATATAGTGGATTAACTTTAAACCAGTACGGCGTTACCTCTCCTTACCGTACTACCTGTACTGTCTGCGGCTTCGTCGCCTTGTCCTGATTTATGTTAATTCCACTATAATATGTCTGCTATTGCCGACCGGCTTTATATTGATCATTTGGGTTGTACTGCCGCAGTAGACTTGTCTTGCCTGTGGTTTGCTGCTTTGGGTGGAAAGCGGATTTCGGCGGTCGATAATTTCCTGTCCAATGGGCTGAGTGTAAATGTTTGGAAAAATAAATCTAAAGTTATATTTTGATAGTTTACATTGTTTTGACCTAGCATTTTATTTTCAAAAGGATTTTGAAAATCTGATTCGGCAGACATGGTGGAATAGGGGAGTGAATATTGAGAAACAAGGTAGGGCGGTCGGTTATTTTGACTGGTTTGGGGCAGGGTTTTCACTTACAATCAAACAAGGTTTACATATGGCAACACTCCGCCGCTTGATGCCAAGGTTGGTTGCAGACGTTTTTGTTTGATTTCACGGCATTGTGCGGATGTGTTTGTTTAGGCTTTTCGTTCATAAGAAAACTAAGAAAAACAAGGAAAAACAATGCGCCGCTTACCAATTCTATCCCTCATCCTGCTTCCCGCTGTGTCTCACGCCGCTGATTTTGACGGCGCAACGCTCAGTCTGTTTTGGGGTGCGCCGTTCGCGTTGATTCTTTTGTCTATCGCGTTGGGCCCGCTCTTTTTCGCGCATACCTGGCATCACCATTTCGGCAAAATTACGGCGTTTTGGACGCTGCTGTTTTTGGTTCCGTTCGCCGTTGTGTTCGGTTTCGGGGCGGGTGTGCATACGGTTGCCCATGCGCTGGTTGAGGAATATATCCCGTTTATCCTTCTGCTTTTGGCTTTATATACGATTTCGGGCGGGATTTTGGTTTGGGGTAAGCTCAATGGTACGCCTGCGCTGAATACCGGGCTGCTGGCAGCGGGGACGGTGATGGCTTCCTTTATGGGGACGACCGGTGCGGCAATGCTGATGATTCGTCCGCTGCTGAAGGCAAACCATTACCGCAAGAATAAGGTGCATGTCGTTATATTCTTTATTTTTTTGGTGGCAAATATCGGCGGCGGCCTGACGCCGTTGGGCGATCCTCCGCTGTTTTTGGGTTTCTTGAAGGGCGTGGATTTCATGTGGACGGTGAAACACATGTTGATGCCCGTATTGATCAGTACGGTGGTGCTGTTGCTGGTGTTTTATATTATCGACAGCCGGTATCACGCGCGTGAAGCCAATGTGGAGCAGATTCGTCAGGAAGAGGAGGCCGATGAAGATTTGCGCATTGCCGGCAAATGGAATTTTCTGCTGCTGGCGGGCGTGGTCGGTGCGGTTTTGCTGTCCGGCTTGTGGAAGCCCGATCATCCGGGGTTTGAGATTTTAGGCAGCCACTATGCGTTGCAAAACTTGGTGCGCGATGTGATTTTGCTGGTGCTGACCGTTGTTTCGCTGCTGATTACGCCCAAACAGGTCAGGGCGGGCAATGAATTCAATTTCGACCCGATTGCCGAAGTGGGCAAACTGTTTTTGGGTATTTTCATTACGATTTCCCCTGTTTTGGCGATTTTGAAGGCAGGCGAGGCGGGTGCGCTGGGGGCAGTGGTGTCGTTGGTGCATGATGCTTCGGGTAATCCGATTAATACGATGTATTTCTGGATGAGCGGTTTGTTGTCCGCCTTTTTGGATAATGCGCCGACTTATTTGGTGTTCTTTAATATGGCGGGCGGCGATGCTCAGGCGCTGATGACGGGGCATCTGTTCCATTCGCTGTTGGCGGTATCCATGGGTTCGGTATTTATGGGCGCGCTCACTTATATCGGCAATGCGCCGAACTTCATGGTTAAAGCGATTGCCGAGCAGCGCGGCGTGCCGATGCCGACTTTCTTCGGTTATATGATGTGGTCGGTGGGGGTGTTGATTCCGCTGTTTATACTGCACACGCTGATTTTCTTCGTTTGGCAGTTGTTCTGATTCTTAAACTTCAAAAGGTCGTCTGAAAACCTGATTCTTGTGATTCGGTTTTCAGACGACCTTTTGTATTCTGCCGCTTGTTTCGAAGGGATTAATTTGGGGCATCAATATCTTGTAATTTTATTGGAGGGCTGCTTTGCGTGGGATTCGGGGCAGGAAGCTGGAAAAAATCTGCGTAAATCTGACATAAGGCGGACTGTTCCTGCTAAAATCAAACGTTTTACAGTTTTCATTTAATTGTTGTTTTCCGTAAGTAAGGCTTTACTTTCAGACGACCTCCCCCATGCTTTGCCATTTCAAACGTCGTCTGAAAAGTTGGAACATTTTATTCTGTTTAACTCATCACAAGTAATGCAAATCTATGATTAAAATCAAAAAAGGCCTAGACCTGCCCATCGCGGGCAGACCGGAGCAAGCCGTTTACGACGGTCCGGCCATTACCGAAGTCGCGTTGCTTGGCGAAGAATATGCCGGTATGCGCCCCTCGATGAGAGTCAAGGAAGGCGATGCCGTCAAAAAAGGCCAAGTGCTGTTTGAAGACAAGAAAAATCCGGGCGTGGTGTTTACTGCGCCGGCTTCCGGCAAAATCGCCGCGATTCACCGCGGCGAAAAGCGCGTGCTTCAGTCGGTCGTGATTGCCGTTGAAGGCGATGACGAAATCGAGTTCGAACGCTACGCACCCGATGCGTTGGCAAACTTAAGCGGCGAAGAAGTGCGCCGCAATCTGATTCAATCCGGTTTGTGGACTGCGCTGCGCACCCGTCCGTTCAGCAAAATCCCCGCCGTCGATGCCGAGCCGTTCGCCATTTTCGTCAATGCGATGGACACCAATCCGCTGGCGGCAGACCCTGTGGTCGTGATCAAAGAAGCCGCCGAGGATTTCAGACGAGGTTTACTGGTGTTGAGCCGTCTGACCGAACGCAAAATCCATGTTTGTAAAGCAGCCGGTGCGGACGTGCCGTCTGAAAACGCCGCCAACATTGAAACACACGAATTCGGCGGCCCTCATCCCGCGGGTTTGAGCGGCACACACATTCATTTCATTGAGCCTGTCGGTGCGAATAAAACCGTGTGGACAATCAATTATCAAGACGTGATTGCCATCGGACGTTTGTTCGTAACAGGTCGTCTGAACGCCGAACGCGTGGTTGCCTTGGGTGGCCCGCAAGTCAACAAACCGCGCCTCTTGCGTACCGTTTTGGGTGCGAAGGCGTCGCAAATTACCGCCGGCGAATTGGTTGATGCGGACAACCGCGTGATTTCCGGTTCGGTATTGAACGGCGCGATTGCACAAGGCGCGCATGATTATTTGGGACGCTACCACAATCAGATTTCCGTTATCGAAGAAGGCCGCAGCAAAGAGCTGTTCGGCTGGGTTGCGCCGCAGCCGGACAAATACTCGATTACGCGTACGACCCTCGGTCATTTCCTGAAAAACAAACTCTTCAAGTTCACGACAGCCGTCAACGGTGGCGACCGCGCCATGGTGCCGATTGGTACTTACGAGCGCGTAATGCCACTGGACATCCTGCCCACCTTGCTTTTGCGCGATTTAATCGTCGGCGATACCGACAGCGCGCAGGCTTTGGGTTGCTTGGAATTGGACGAAGAAGACCTCGCTTTGTGCAGCTTCGTCTGCCCGGGCAAATACGAATACGGCCCGCTGTTGCGCAAGGTGCTGGAAACCATTGAGAAGGAAGGCTGATTATGGGCTTGAAACATTTTCTGGAAAAAATCGAACCGCACTTCCTGCCAGGCGGCAAACATGAAAAATGGTATGCCCTCTATGAAGCTGCGGCGACGATTTTCTATACATCCGGCGTGGTAACGCGCAAAGCGGCGCACGTCCGCGACGCGCTCGACTCCAAACGCATGATGATTTTGGTGTGGCTGGCTTTGTTCCCCGCCATGTTCTTCGGTATGTACAACGTCGGCGCGCAGGCATTCGGCGCATTGACGCCCGATTTGCTGCAACAAAGCATCGCCAATGACTGGCATTACGCCCTTGCCAACGCTTTGGGCATCAATATGTCGTCTGAAGCGGGCGTGTTGGGCAAAATGCTGTTCGGCGCGATTTACTTCCTGCCGATTTACGCGACCGTATTTGCCGTCGGCGGTTTCTGGGAAGTCTTGTTTGCCACCGTACGCAAACACGAAATCAACGAAGGTTTCTTCGTTACTTCGATTTTGTTCGCCTTAATCGTTCCGCCTACGCTGCCGCTGTGGCAGGCCGCCTTGGGTATTACCTTCGGCGTGGTGGTTGCGAAAGAGGTGTTCGGCGGTACGGGTAAAAACTTTATGAACCCCGCGCTGGCAGGCCGTGCCTTCTTGTTCTTCGCCTATCCTGCCAATATTACCGGCGACACCGTTTGGACGGCGGTTGACGGCTATTCCGGCGCAACTGCGCTGGCTCAGTGGGCGGCACACGGTTCGGAAGGTCTGAAAAATGCCGTTACCAATCAATCCATCACTTGGATGGATGCGTTTATTGGTAATGTGCCCGGTTCTATCGGCGAAGTATCCACTTTGGCGCTTTTAATCGGCGGCGCGTTTATCGTGTTTGCCCGCATCGCTTCTTGGCGCATTATTGCCGGCGTGATGATCGGTATGATCGCCATGTCTTCGCTGTTTAACGTTATCGGTTCGGACACTAACCCGATGTTCAGCATGCCTTGGTACTGGCATCTGGTCGTCGGCGGCTTCGCCATCGGTATGCTGTTTATGGCGACCGACCCTGTTTCCGCTTCCTTTACCAATGTCGGCAAATGGTGGTACGGCGCGCTAATCGGTGTGATGTGCGTGTTAATCCGCGTGGTCAATCCGGCTTACCCCGAAGGCATGATGTTGGCGATTCTGTTTGCCAACCTGTTTGCCCCGATTTTCGACTATTTCGTCGCACAAGCGAACATCAAACGCAGAAAGGCGCGCAGCAATGGCTAAGAAATTCGATAAAGACAGCTTCAGCGGCACGCTGATTGTGGTGTTGGCAGTCAGCCTGATTTGCTCGGTCATCGTGGCGGGCGCGGTTGTCGGCTTGAAACCGGTGCAGGAAAAACAAAAGGTTCAGGACAAGCAAAGCTACATCCTGAGCGTTGCCGGTTTGCTCGATAAAAGTACCGACATCAGCAAAACCTTTGCCGACCGCATCGAACAACGCGTGGTCGATTTGGCGACCGGCGAATATGTGAAAGACGCGCCGAAAGATTTTAGCGCGCGCGTTGCCGCCAAAGACCCCGCGCAAAGCATCCAAATCAAACCTGAAGACGATTTGGCAGGCATCAAGAGCCGCGCCAAATACACTGAAGTTTATTTGGTAAAAGGCGATGACGGCAAAGTCAGCCAAATCATCCTGCCTATGCACGGCAACGGTCTGTGGTCAGTCATGTACGGCTTCGTCGCCATCCAACCTGACGGCAACACCATCAACGGCATTACCTACTACGACCAAGGCGAAACTCCGGGCTTGGGCGGCGAAATTGGCAATCCGTTGTGGCAACAAAAATTCGTCGGCAAAAAACTCTTTGACGAACAAGGCAAACTTGCCCTGCATGTTTCCAAAGGCGGAAGCTCGGACAAAGAGCATGGCGTAGATGCCCTTTCCGGCGCATCGCTGACTTCCAAAGGCGTACAAGGCTCGTTTGCCTACTGGTTCGGCGAAAACGGCTATATCCCCTACCTGAACAAATTGAAATCAGCAGGAGCACAATAATGGCTGATATGAAACGCTTGAAACATTTGATGTTTTCACCCTTTATCGACAACAACCCGATTGCCTTGCAGGTTTTGGGGATTTGTTCGGCGCTGGCGGTTACCACCAAACTTCAGACGGCCATCGTGATGGGTATTTCCGTCAGTTTGGTAACCGGTTTTTCCAGCTTCTTTATCTCGCTGGTGCGTAATTACATCCCGAACAGCATCCGCATTATCGTGCAGATGGCGATTGTCGCGTCGCTGGTTACGCTGGTTGACCAATTGTTGCAGGCCTATGCCTACGAATTGTCCAAACAGCTTTCCGTATTCGTCGGCCTGATTATTACCAACTGTATCGTGATGGGTCGTGCTGAAGCCTTCGCCATGAAAGAGCCGCCGCTGGAAAGCCTGGTGGACGGTATCGGTAACGGCGCAGGTTACGGCATGATGCTGATTATCATCGCAACCATCCGTGAGCTTATCGGCTCTGGCAAACTCTTGGGCTACACCGTTTTCCAAACCGTGCAGGACGGCGGCTGGTATCAAACCAACGGCCTCTTCCTGCTGGCACCGAGCGCATTCTTCATCATCGGCTTTTTGATTTGGGGTTTGCGTACATGGAAACCCGAACAGGCGGAGGAATAAGACATGGAACATTACTTAAGCCTTTTTGTGAAATCCGTCTTCATTGAAAACATGGCGCTGTCCTTCTTCTTGGGCATGTGTACTTTTCTGGCGGTATCGAAAAAAGTATCCACCGCATTCGGCTTGGGCGTTGCCGTTACTTTCGTACTCGGTCTGTCCGTCCCTGCCAACCAGCTCGTTTACTCGCTGCTCAAAGACGGCGCGATTGTCGAAGGCGTGGATTTGACCTTCCTGAAATTCATCACCTTCATCGGCGTGATTGCGGCTTTGGTGCAGATTTTGGAAATGTTCTTGGACAAATTCGTTCCCGCCCTCTATAACGCGCTGGGCATCTACCTGCCGCTGATTACCGTAAACTGCGCGATTTTTGGTGCTGTTTCGTTTATGGCGCAACGCGAATACAACTTCGGCGAATCCGTCGTGTACGGCTTTGGCGCGGGTTTAGGCTGGATGTTGGCAATTGTCGCTTTGGCGGGCATTACCGAAAAAATGAAATATTCGGACGCTCCCAAAGGCCTCAAAGGACTGGGCATCACCTTCATCTCCGCCGGCCTGATGGCGATGGCGTTTATGTCGTTCTCCGGCATCCAGTTATAAGAAAGGATTCGGCATGGAAATTATTTTAGGTATCGTGATGTTTACCGTCATCGTCTTGGCTTTGGCACTGATGATTCTGTTTGCCAAATCCAAGCTGGTGAGCGAAGGCGACATCACCATCAAAGTCAATGATGAAAAAGAGCTGACTATGCCCGCCGGCGGCAAACTGTTGGGCGCGCTTGCCAGCCAAGGCATCTTCGTGCCCTCCGCCTGTGGTGGCGGTGGTTCGTGCGGACAATGCCGCGTTGTCGTGAAAAGCGGCGGCGGCGACATTCTGCCGACCGAGTTGTCCCACATCAGCAAACGAGAAGCACGCGAAGGCTGCCGTCTGTCTTGTCAGGTCAACGTCAAAACCGACATGGACATCGAAGTACCGGAAGAAGTGTTCGGTGTGAAAAAATGGGAATGCACCGTCATCTCCAATGACAACAAAGCCACGTTCATTAAAGAACTCAAGCTTGCCATTCCCGAAGGCGAGGAAGTTCCCTTCCGCGCCGGCGGCTACATCCAAATCGAAGCCCCGCCGCACACTGTTGCCTATAAGGACTTCGACATTCCTAAGGAATATCATGAAGACTGGGACAAATACAATCTGTGGCAATATGTTTCCAAAGTGGACGAGCCGATTTTGCGCGCTTACTCCATGGCTTCATATCCAGAAGAAAAAGGCATCATCATGCTGAACGTGCGTATCGCGACACCGCCTCCGCGCGTACCCGATGCGCCTCCGGGACAAATGTCGTCTTACATCTGGTCGCTCAAACCCGGCGACAAAGTAACCATCTCCGGTCCGTTCGGCGAATTCTTCGCCAAAGATACCGATGCAGAAATGGTATTCATCGGTGGCGGTGCAGGTATGGCGCCGATGCGTTCTCACATTTTTGACCAGTTGAAACGTTTGAACTCCAAACGCAAAATCACCTTCTGGTACGGCGCACGCTCCAAACGTGAAATGTTCTATGTTGAAGACTTCGACCAACTCGCGGCAGAGTTCCCGAACTTCACATGGCACGTCGCCTTGTCCGATCCGCTGCCGGAAGACAACTGGGACGGCTACACAGGCTTCATCCACAACGTGGTTTACGAAAACCACCTGAAAAACCACGAAGCACCGGAAGACTGCGAATTCTATATGTGCGGCCCGCCAATCATGAACCAGTCCGTCATCAAAATGCTCAAAGACTTGGGCGTGGAAGATGAAAACATCCTCTTGGATGATTTCGGCGGTTAAATATTCGGCTTCAAATACAAAAGGAAGAAACCTCGGTTTCTTCCTTTTTTGTTGATGCGAATTGAAATAGAAGTAGGGTATTTGCCTGCCGTTATCCCTATTTGTCGAAATAACCGGAATAAGTTTTCTCCTCATCTTATCTTATCCACGATATCTCTCAAATTTCTGCTTCATTTTTGAAGGCATAAGTTATAGTGGATTAACTTTAAACCAGTACGGCGTTACCTCTCCTTACCGTACTACCTGTACTGTCTGCGGCTTCGTCGCCTTGTCCTGATTTAAAGTTAATCCACTATAACTAATCCAACTTTTTATCAAAGCATAAAAAGGTCGTCTGAAAATGGACTTAGCGGGTTTTGCTAACGTTTTCAGACGACCTTTGTTCAAACGCTCTGGCGTTTATTCAGTCCTTTTAGTCGGAAACGGCCATCAGGCTGGCGTTGCCGCCGGCGGCTGTGGTATTGACGCTGCAAGAAATTTCTTCAAACACTTGCAGGATGTCTAAGCCTTGTTCGGACGGGAGGATGCGGATGAGTGCGCCGTCGCGTTTTGCCAGCTCTTGCTTGCGGCTGCTGTCCAGCGGGCTTAGGGCGGCGACGTGGTGCACGCCTGTGTTTTCAGGTTTGCTGTTGACTTGCAGCAGGCCTTCGAGGTCGGCGGTGTAGGAGGCAAGCGGGCTGTCGGGTTCGACGACGGTTACGATGCCTGCGGCGGCAAGTTCGGTCAGGGCGCAGAAGGCTTGCAGGAGACTGCCGCCGTGTACCCAGACGCGTTTGGGCGCGCGCCAGCTCATGGCGTTGCGTTCGCCGGTCGGGCCGACCAAGACGGATTCTGCTTGGCGCAGGGTGCGGATGCGGGCGTGTCCCAATGCTGATGCCGCTGCTTTTTTCTCTTCCGCATTAAACGGCAGCTTGTGAATCAAGGCTTCGAGGCGTTTGAGCGCGGCTTCGTCCGCTTGTCCGATGCGGCTCAGCGGCGGGGCAACCCATTCGGGGATACGGGTCAGTTTTTGCAGGTAGAACGAGCCGCCCGCTTTCGGACCAGTACCGGACATACCGTGTCCTCCGAACGGTTGTACGCCGACGACGGCGCCGACGATGTTGCGGTTGACGTAAACGTTACCCGCTTCGATGCGTTCGCGGATGCGTTTGACCGTACCTTCGATACGGCTGTGTACGCCGCTGGTGAGCGCGTAGCCTTTGCTGTTGATTTGGTCGATGATTTGGTCAAGTTCGTCGGCACGGTAGCGGACAACGTGCAGGACGGGACCGAAGACTTCGCGGGTGAGTTCGTTCAAGTTGTTGAGTTCGAACAAAATCGGCAGCACGAAAGTGGATTTCGCAGGATCAACGTCGGAGGCGGCTTTGACTTCGTGGTAAGACTTGGCAACGCCTTTCATTTTATTGATGTGCGATTGCAGGTTTTGCTGCGCTTCGGCATCGATGACGGGGCCTACGTCGGTGGTAAGTTGAACGGGTTTGCCGACGACCAATTCGTCCATCGCGCCTTTGATGATGGCGAGCATCTTGTCAGCAACGTCCTCTTGGACGCAAAGGATACGCAGGGCGGAGCAGCGTTGTCCCGCGCTGTCGAAGGCGGAGTTGAGCACGTCCAAGCAAACCTGCTCGGGCAGCGCGGTGGAATCGACAATCATGGCGTTTTGACCGCCGGTTTCGGCAATCAATACGGGGCTGTCGTCGCGTTTGGCGAGGGCTTTGTTAATCAGTTGCGCCACTTCGGTCGAACCGGTGAAAATCACGCCGCCGATACGCGGATCGCCTGTCAGCGCCGTGCCGACATCGCCTGCGCCGAGGACAAGTTGCAAGGCGGAAGTCGGGATGCCTGCTTCGTGCATCAGGGAAACGGCGTAGCTGGCAATCAGGCTGGTTTGTTCGGCAGGTTTGGCGATAACGGTGTTGCCCGCCGCCAATGCGGAAACGACTTCGCCGGTAAAGATGGCGAGCGGGAAGTTCCACGGGCTGATGGCGACGATGGCACCGACGGCTTTGGCATCTTTGGGCAGGGTGTTTTCGGCTTCGCCTGCGTAGTAGCGGCAAAAATCGACGGCTTCGCGCACTTCGGCGACGGCGTTGTTCAGCGTTTTACCTGCTTCGCGCACGGCAAGCATCATCAGCGCGGGGGTGTGTTGTTCCAGCAAATCGGCGAAACGGCGCAGGCATTCGGCGCGCTCGGCGGCAGGCGTCGCGCTCCATTCAGGAAACGCGGCAACGGCTGCACCGACGGCTTCTTGGGCAAGCGCGGCATCGGCAAAGCTGACTGTGCCGACGATGTCGTCGTGGTCGGCGGGGTTTTTAATCGGTTGCGCTTCGCCGACATCGCGGGCTTTACCGTTGATAATGGATGCGGCGTGGAAGTCTTGCGCGGCGGCGCGGTTGAGTTTTTCTTGAAGCTGTTGCAACACGGTTTCGTTGCTGAAATCGACGCCTTGGGAATTCAGACGACCCCTGCCGTACAAATCGCGCGGCAGCGGCAAGGCGTTGTGCAGGTGGATGCCTTGTTCGGCGATGGTGTCGAACGGGCTGCGGATCAGCGTGTCGATGCTGATGTTTTCATCGACGATTTGGTTGACAAACGACGAGTTCGCGCCGTTTTCCAACAGGCGGCGCACCAAGTAGGCGAGCAGGGTTTCGTGCGTACCGACCGGGGCGTACACGCGCACACGGCGGCCTAAGTTTTGCGGGCCGACCACTTGGTCGTACAAGGTTTCGCCCATGCCGTGCAGGCATTGGTGTTCAAAGTCTTTGCCTTTGCCCATTTGGTAAATCGCGCCCAAGGTGTAGGCGTTGTGGGTGGCGAATTGCGGGAACACGGCATCTTGCGCGTCCAGCAGTTTGCGCGCGCAGGCGAGGTAGGAAATGTCGGTATGGACTTTACGGGTGTAGGTCGGATAGCCGTCCAGGCCGTCCACTTGCGCCCATTTGATTTCGCTGTCCCAGTACGCGCCTTTAACGAGGCGGATCATCAGTTTTTGATTGTTGCGGCGGGCAAGGTCAATCAGATAGTCGATGACGAAGGGGCAGCGTTTTTGATATGCCTGAACGACAAAGCCGATGCCTTTGTAACCGGCTAAATCGGGGTCGGAAACGAGTGCTTCCATCAAATCCAAAGACAGCTCCAAACGGTTGGCTTCTTCGGCGTCGATATTGATACCGATATCGTATTTTTTACCCAAAAGGAACAGCTCTTTCAGACGAGGCAGGAGTTCGCTCATCACGCGTTCGTGTTGGGCGCGCGAGTAGCGCGGATGAATGGCGGAAAGTTTGACGGAAATGCCGTTGCCTTCATAAACGCCTTGTCCGGCGGCATCTTTGCCGATGGCGTGAATGGCTTGGACGTAGTCGTTGTAATAGCGGTCGGCATCTTCTTGGGTGTAGGCGGCTTCGCCCAACATATCGAAGGAGAAGCGGTAGCCCATTTTTTCACGCTCTTTGCCGTTTTGCAGCGCTTCTTCAATGGTTTGTCCGGTAACAAACTGCTTGCCCAACAAGCGCATGGCGTAGTTCACGCCTTGGCGGATCAGGGGCGCGCCGCCTTTGCTGACGAGGCGGTTCAGAGCCGAACCCATCTGCTTGTCGCTCGGCGCGGTCAGTTTGCCGGTAATCAGCAAGCCCCATGCGGCGGCGTTGACGAACAGGGACGGGCTGTTGTTCAAATGGCTTTTCCAGTTGCCTTCGGAAATTTTGTCGGCAATCAGGCGGTCGCGCGTCGCATTGTCGGGAATGCGCAGCAAAGCTTCCGCCAGACACATCAGCGCAATGCCTTCTTCGCTGGAGAGCGAAAACTCGTGCATCAGCGCATCCACCCCGCTGGCTTTAGTGCGGCTGGCACGAACCTGCGTAACCAAACGGCGCGCGAGTTCGGACGCCGCCCGACGCTCCTCATCGCTCATCTGGGCGCGTTGCAGCATATCCTGAACGGCTTCGATTTCGTCGCGGCGGTAAGCATCGGTAATCGCTTGGCGCAGTGGCGTTTGTGTCGGAAAAGCAAAGTCAAACATTTTAAGGTTCTCCAAAGTTTTTATGATGATTTTCAGACGACCCCATCCCTTTTCGAGGTCGTCTGAAAAGATTTAAAGCATATAGATAATATCTTAATAAATTTATAAGGGCCGGACAAGCAATTTATCTCAAAAACAGGATTTTTTGCTTTGATAAAAAGCAGATAAAGCTAAAAGAGTGCATTATCCGCATGAGCATCAATATAAAAACAAAACCTGCTTTCCCGTATAAAAATTCAGACGACCTGCGGTCAACGGCAGGTCGTCTGAAAACACTTATTTCGCCTCGCGGTATTCTGTGTCCGCTTTTTCAAAACGTTCTTGGATTTCACGAGACGGCTCTTTGTCGGTCAGTGAAACCAGAACAGCGATAATCAAGCAGGCGATAAAGCCGGGGACGATTTCGTACATAGTCCAAATACCGGTTTCATTTGCTGCCAAAGCAGGTTTTTTGACCCACTCCGTCCACGCCACCACAGTCAGCGCGCCGGCAATCATGCCCGACAAAGCGCCGTATGCCGTAATGCGTTTCCACAATACCGACAGAATCACAATCGGACCGAACGCCGCGCCGAAACCTGCCCACGCATAAGACACCAAGCCCAAAACTTTGCTCTTAGGGTCGGACGCAATCAAAATCGAGATGATGGCAATCGCCAACACCATCAGACGACCCACCCACACCAGCTCTTTTTGCGGCGCATTTTTACGCAAAAAGCCTTTGTAGAAGTCTTCGGTAATCGCGCTGGAGCAAACCAAAAGCTGGCAAGACAAAGTGGACATGACCGCCGCCAAAATCGCGCTCAAAATAATGCCTGCAATCCAAGGGTTGAACAATAAAGTAGAAAGCGCGATGAAGATACGTTCGTGGTTGCCGTGCATGGAAGCGGTTTGGTCGGGGTTTGCACCAAAATACGCAATACCGAAATAACCGACCGCCACTGCGCCTGCCAGACACAACACCATCCAAGTCATACCGATGCGGCGTGCCGATACCAGTGATTTCGCGCTTTCAGCCGCCATAAAGCGCGCCAAAATGTGCGGCTGACCGAAATAGCCCAAGCCCCATGCGGCTGTGGAAATAATGCCGATGACGGTCGTACCGGCAAGTAGACTGTTATATTCCTTGCCTGTACTTGCGGCAACGCTTTGAATCGCGGCAGACATTTGTTCTGCACCACCCAGACCCAAATACACCATCATAGGTGTCAAAATCAGCGCAAAAATCATCAAAGAAGCTTGCAGCGTATCCGTCCAGCTGACCGCCAAGAATCCGCCCAAGAAGGTATAGGCAATGGTTGCACCCGCGCCCAGCCACATCGCCTGCTTGTAAGTCATGCCTTCAAACAGGCTTTGGAATAAGGTTGCCCCCGCCACAATGCCCGAGGCGCAATAAATCGTGAAGAAAAACAAGATAATCAGCGCGGAAACCACTTTCATCAAATGTCCGCCCGCGCCGAAGCGGTGGAAGAAATAATCCGGCAGCGTCAGCGCGTTATTGGCATGTTCGGTATGAACGCGTAGACGACCAGCTAGCAAAAGCCAGTTGAAATACGCGCCGATCACTAAACCGATGGCAATCCAAGATTTATTCAAACCGTAAAGATAAATCTCGCCGGGCAGACCCATCAAAAGCCAGCCCGACATATCGGACGCACCCGCCGACATCGCCGTAACAAACGGACCCAAGCTGCGGCCGCCCAAAATATAATCATCGAAATTGCGCGTGGAGAAATACGCGGCCAGACCAATCAAGAGAACGGCAATCAGATAGATTGCAAAAGTGATATACATGGGATTCATGTACTATTCCTCATCTAAAACTTCAAAATCACGGGCTGATGAAATTGCAGGCAATCCACGCCCAAACATTTTTCTAATTAAAATACAGCGGAAATTTCTATTTTTTGTAGCTTGTTAGAAATAAATCATTTATTAATTCAATTAGATATGTAATTAAAACATATTAAATTGTAAATAATCCGTTTGAGGATACCTGAAAACAGTAGGCTTGCAAAGCTCATGATGACCGTTGCTTGCCGGTTTTACTGAAATATTTTTCAAACCATATTAAAAACATTAGTTTACAAACTATCTTGAAAAATATTGCATTTAAATAGGCTTGAAACTATCTTTCTGAAGTATTTGGAAACGGATGCGGATTGAATGTAATCAGACAACAAGTTAATCCACTATAAATCGGATAGGGTTTAGGAAGTCGATGAGGCAAGGCAAAGGGTCGTCTGAAATTTTCAGACGACCCCTTACTGGTCTGTTGGGCGTGGATAAAGAGCGGAATCCGGTTTGTGCCAGTTGTCGGAAATATAGTGGATTAAATTTAAATCAGGACAA
>NZ_KV838078.1:57396-71472 GCF_001838645.1 Neisseria sp. HMSC70E02
CGCCGTCCTGGTTTAAAGTTAATCCACTATATTACATTATCTTTATTGGTTTTCTCTATATTATTCCGCGTTGTTTCACTATACTTACGCTTTATTTTGATAACAAAGGCTTTTTATGAACCATTTGGGTTTCCCCATTGAAACCGTCGCCGTTTTCGTGATTTTGTCTGTGGGCGCGATTGCCATCGATTTATTCGCCCATAGGGACAACAAACCGATGTCGCTGAAAAGTGCCGCGATATGGTCGCTGTTTTGGGTATTGATATCGATTTTGTTCGGCGCATTTTTATGGGTTCATCACGGCAGTGAAGCCGCCAGCCTGTTCTTTACCGGCTATGCTTTGGAAAAAGTATTGTCCGTAGATAATCTGTTTTTAATGATGGCGGTTTTTGCTTGGTTTAAAGTGCCTGAAGGCCTGCGCCACCGCGTTTTGTACTGGGGGATTATCGGCGCGATTATTTTCCGCATGATTTTTGTCGCCATCGGTGCCGGACTGTTGGCATTGGGGCCGATTGTGGAAGTGGTTTTTGCCGTCATTGTCGGCTATACCGCCGTTATGATGCTGCGTCGGGATGAAGAGGAGGGCGAAGAAGATGCCGATTATTCCGAACATTTGGCATATCGTGCAGTCCATCGCTTTTTCCCTGTGTTTCCCCGTCTTTACGGCAGCCATTTTTTCTTAAAAGGCGAGGAGTTGAAAAAAGCGCATGAGCAATATCCCGAGGTGCGGCTTGAGCCGGCGGGTGAAGACCTCAAGCATCCTGAAAATAACCATCCTCAGAAAATGCGTAAAGGGCAGTTGGTCGCGACGCCGCTGTTTTTATGTTTGGCAGTGATTGAGTTGTCGGATGTGATGTTCGCGTTTGACAGCGTACCTGCGGTGATTGCCGTATCTAAAGAACCGTTGATTGTTTACAGCGCCATGATGTTCGCTATTTTGGGCTTGCGTACGCTTTATTTCGTATTGGAAGCGTTGAAGGGCTATTTGGTTCATTTGGAAAAGGCAGTGGTCGTGTTGCTGTTTTTCATTGCTGCCAAGCTGGGATTGTCGGCGAGCAATCATATGTTCCATCACGGATGGGACATTTCGCCCAATACGTCTTTGCTGGTTGTATTGGTTGTGCTGACCTGCGGGATTGCCGCTTCCTTCATTTTCCCTGATAAGAAAAATAAAGGTAAAGCCGATTCGTGACCCGCTTCATGCAGTAAAACGGAACAGTAGGATTTTCGACCTCTGAAAAACACTTCAGGCAGCCGGAAAGTCATTTCTCCGGCTGCCTGAAGTGTTTTGATGCTTTTTAAGCTTCCATTCGTTCTGCGCACTTCATTTTCGCATCAATCCAAGCGTCACCGCCAGGCTGTACGATTTTTGAAACCAGTTTATCCAAATCATTCAGATAGTTGGTTGCATTCGGACTGTTAATCACCACCACCACGATCATGGGTTTGTCTCCCAGCCAATATCCGGCGAGGGTGCGTACATCTTTGAGCGTGCCTGTTTTCAGGCGCAGGGCAGGACCTGCCTGTTTGAGGCGGTATTTCAGCGTGCCGTCTTTGCCGGCAATGGGTAAGGTATCGATGAAGTCTTGTTTGAACGGGCTGAAATAGGCTTTTTCCAGCATTTGCGCCAACATATTGGCGCTGACGCGTTCACGGCGGGATAGGCCCGAACCGTTTTCCAAGACCAAGTTTTCCGTATCCACGCCCGCGGTAGCCAATTCACGTTTTACGGCTGAAGAGGCTTGCTGCAAGGCGGAGTTGCCGGAATGCTCGCCTCCCAATTTCAGGAATACGGAGCGCGCAATCAGATTATTCGAATATTTGTTCATGTCCGTCAAAATGGCAGACATGGGTTTGGATTGGTGTACTGCCAGCGTTTTGGAATGAGGTGGTACGGATGCTGCCCTGATGCCGTCGGTAATTTCTCCGCCTGAATAACGCCATTGGTTGATAAAGCTCTTTTGTACAAATTCACGCATGTTCAACATGTTGACGTACATTTCATTGCCCAAACACGATTCCGGAACTTTGCCGGAAACATGCAATACGCCGCCTTTGTAGTTTGCGCGCATATGGTTTTGCAAGGCTTTGCAGGATGCGTTTGATGGTGTGACGTTGATTTTGTTGTCGATTTTAATGTCGGGAAGGGGCGGGTTGGTCACAAGATCCACTCCGCCCATGTCATTGCGTTCCGGTTTGACCGATACGACTTTGTAAGCCAGCATATGCGGGTCGGGCGGCGTCATAAATAGAGAGCCGACATCGGATTCGAAATCGCTCGGATTTTGAATATCTCCCCATAAATGGCGGTCGAGTACCAAGCCGCCGGTGATTTTGCGTATGCCTTTATCGCGCAATTGCTGCTGCATCCCGACCAAGCCTTCTTGGTCGAAAACAGGATCTCCGCTACCGACCCAATAAATATCGCCTTGCAAGGTATCGCCTTGAATCGTGCCGTCGCTTTTAAATTGGGTCGTCCAGCGGTAATCGCCGCCCAAAGCTTTAAATGCGGCAAACGCTGTAACCAGCTTCATGGTCGATGCGGGGTTGACTGGCACATTCGAACGGTGGTCGACCAAGACGTTTCCACTGTCCAATTCTTGAACATACACGGAAATTTCGTCTTGAGGGATGCGGCCGAAATCGATGGCAAATGCCGGCAAAGAGAGGATGGACAGCCATAAAAGAGCGGCTGTTTGTCTTAACTTCATGATAGTTCTGAAAAACACATAAAGCATAATTATAAAGCAAGGTCGTCTGAAAAACGAGGATGGCTGCCTGACGGATGAAAAAGTTGTTCCTTATGGATAAAATGTGTCGCTATTTCGTTCCGTGCAGACAATCGGCGCTTAGGGCGAACTATGATAAAATCTGTTTTTAAAACAATATAAAAGGAATACATTATGCGACTGCTCCATACGATGTTGCGCGTTGGCAACCTCGAAAAATCTTTGGACTTCTATCAAAATGTTTTAGGTATGTCTTTACTGCGCCGCCACGATTATCCCGAAGGACGGTTTACTTTGGCGTTTGTCGGTTATGGTAATGAGGCCGAAAATACCGTACTGGAATTGACGCACAACTGGGATACGGAAAGCTACGATATCGGCAACGCTTACGGTCATATCGCAGTGGAAGTGGATGATGCGTATGAGGCTTGCGAACGGGTCAGACAAAAAGGCGGCAAAGTCGTGCGCGAGGCGGGACCGATGATGCACGGTACGACCGTTATTGCTTTTGTGGAAGATCCTGACGGTTATAAAATTGAATTTATCCAAAAAAACAGCGGTAATGATTCGGTGAAATACTGATTTTCCAATCGTCTGATAAAAGGTCGTCTGAAAACCCGATTGAAAAGGGTTTTCAGACGACCTTTTTGTTTTAATAGCCTTGATTTATTCCGCAGGCGGCATTTGGGCAACGGTTTCCTGCGCCCATGCCATGGTTTCGGCAAAGGCGGGACGGGCGAGATGTTTGGCGGTGTAGCGTTGCAATACATCGGTTTCATCGGCAGGCAATACTTTAAAGTTTTGCGTTAAGAGCAGAATCAGCCCGGAATAGTACAGATCCAGTGCGGTAAAGCTGTTGCCGATAATGTAGTCGCGGTTTTTCAAGTGTTCGCGCAAGGTGTTCCATGCGGTATCAAAATCGCCATAACCGATTTGGCGGCGGCGCTCGGGCGTATCGACAGGCAGGTTGTGCAGTTTGTTGAAGGCTGCGTATTCGAGGTGCAGCGACAGGCACATCCAGCGGTAGTATTCGCCGCGTTCCAACGTGTCTGCGGCAGGGATGAGGTGTTTGTCGGGGAACTGTTCTGCTAAAAAGGTAATGATGGCAAGTGATTCGGTCAATACGGTATCGCCGAATTTGAGCGCGGGAACCCGCCCTTGGGGATTGATGGCAAGATATTCGGCGGACTGAATCTGTGCGCCGAATTGGATGGGGACGACGGTGTATTCCGCGCCGCATTCTTTCAGCATCCATACGACGTATGTGCCGCGTGAAAAGGGATGGGTGTAGAGCGTGATGTTTTGCATGTCTTTTCCTTTTGCGTTGTGAATGTTTTTGGCGAAACCCGCGCAGTAGGTTTCAGACGACCTTTCGGTTCTAATAATCTTGATTTATGCAACAGGCGACATTTGGGCGGCGGTTTCCAGCATCCATGCTGTGGTTTCGGCGAAAGCGGGGCGGGCGAGATGTTTGGCGGCGTAGCGTTGCAATACGTCGGTTTCATCGGCGGGCAACACTTTCCAATTTTGCGTTAAGTGCAGAATCAGCGCGGAGCAGTACAAATCCATCGCGGTAAAGCTGTTGCCGACGATGTAGTCGCGGTTTTTCAAGTGTTCGCGCAATGTGTTCCATGCGGTATCAAAATCGCCGTAACCGATTTGGCGGCGGCATTCGGGCGTATCGACAGGCAGGTTGTGCAGTTTGTTGAAGGCTGCGTATTCGAGGTGCATCAATATGCACATCCAGCGGTAGTATTCGCCGCGCTCCAACGTACCTGCGGCGGGGATAAGGTGTTTGTCGGGGAATTGTTCTGCCAAAAAGGTAATGATGGCGGTCGATTCGGTCAGTACGGCATCACCGAATTTCAGTGCGGGGACTTGCCCTTGGGGATTGATGGCGAGATATTCGGCGGATTTCATTTGCGTGCCGAACTGGACCGGTACGACGGTGTATTCCGCGCCGCATTCTTTGAGCATCCATACGACGTATCTGCCGCGTGAAAAGGGATGGGTATAGAGCGTGATGTTTTGCATGTTTCTTCCTTTTGCACGATCAATGGTTTTGGCAAAACCCACAACATGGGTTTTCAGACGACCTCATCAATAGGCAATGCTTTTTGCTGCTTCGTTCAAACCGTTTTCCAAAGATTCCAGCATGGCGGTATAACCGTCGCCTTGTTGCGGGGTGGTAACGTCAAACGGTTTGTTGCGTCCGTCCGGCCACAGGGCGTAGCCGCTGACGGTAGTCTGCCCCTGATAGCTGCCTTGGAAAGCTTCGATATAGATTTTCAGGGTTTGGCCACTTTGGCTGCGTGAGGCGGGAACGAAAGTATGGCGCGGGTTGAGGCGGTTGAGTTTGTTGCTGAAGTTCGCCGCCAACGCGCCGTCAAGCGACGCTGCCCAAAGGTGGTTCTTCGCCAGATTCACGTGATACGCGTCGGTTTGATAAACGAGGCCGCCGTTGGCGAGCGGTTCGGCAAGGTTGACTTTGACCGTGATTTCACTGCCTTGCGCCGCCGGCCGGATGTATTGGCTGTCGGGCAGGACGAAATATTGCGGGCTTTGCGCGGTGCCGCAGGCGGCAAGCGTCAGGGCGGCGGCAATCGGGAAGAGGCGCATTATCGGCTTCCTTTCGGGATGGGGTCTTTGCTGCTGCTGTTGAAAATCAGCGCATTGGGTTTTTCTTTCAAAGTATTAATGACGGGCTGTACGTCCCTGAGGGTTTTGTCCAAACTTTGCAGGGTATTTTGCACGTCGCCGTAGATGGGTGATTGCGGCGATACGCCTTGCAGGGTTTGACGCAATTCTTTCAGGGTTTGGTTCAGCTCGTTCGGAATGTTTTGCGTTTGCGGTTTGCCGACCAGTTTGTCAATGGAGCTTAAAGCGGCATTGGCGGATTTGAGGGTGGATTTGAGTTCGGCAAGCGAGCCGTTCAACCCGGCAACGGTTTTATCCAACGGCAGATTGTTGAATTTCTCCAGTAAATCCGCCACTTTTGCCTGCAAATCATCCAAACCGCCGCCTTGTGTGGCAATGACGGTATCGCCTGCGTAAACAGTGTGCGGTCGCAGCTTGGGCGAAGACGAGGGTTGGTCGGTCAGTTCGACCATTTTGCTGCCGGTAATCAAGTTGTTGCTGGAGATGGTGGCGGTCAGACCTTTGCCCAAAGCGGCTTGGAATTGTTGTTTCCAATGTTCTTTGCTTTGTTCGTCGGCATTGATTTCCATGCGCGACGGCTCGATGCGGATGCGCACGGGAATCCAGCCGTTTTCAAACAGATGCAGGCTGTCGTTGCGGTCGAAATAGGGAACGTCGGAAACCACGCCGACATTCAGTCCTTTATATTCGACGGGCGAACCGGCGGTCAGACCGCGCACGGACTGTTTGAAAAACGCGGTGTAATACAACGAACGGTCATCGGGCAGGTTTGCCACTTCGCTGCGGCTGTCGTAAAGCGTAAAACTGTCTTCGCTTTTCACATTTTTGCTGTTTTTGGTTTTCGGCGAATCAAACGAAATCGCGCCGGAAAGCAACGCAGGCAGGGGAGCGGAATTGAGTTTCACGCCGCTGCCTGTGGTTTCGATATTGATGCCGCTCTCCAGCCAAAAGCGGCTTTCTGAATTAATCAGTTTGTCGTTCGGGCTTTGGATGAAGATGGTGTAATGCACGGTTTGGTCGGCAGGCTCGAAATGGGCACTTTCCACCTGTCCGACCATAAAGTTTTCATAAAGCACGGGGCTGCTGACGTTGAGGATTTTGTCGTTTTGACCGACCAGCTTCAGGCGCAGGCCGCTTTGCCCGATGGCGGCAATCGGCGGGATGTCCTGTACTTCAAACACGTCCTTCGTTTCATTGCTTTTGCCGGGCGTAAACGCGATATACGAGCCGGACAGGAGCGTGCTCAAACCGGTTACGCCGCTTTGGTCGATACGCGGTTTCACCACCCAAAACTGCGTATCGCTGCGGATGAGGTCTTTCGCATCGGCATTGAGTTGGGCGGTAACTTCCACGCCTTTTTGGTCGTCGCGCAGCTTGATGCGGGTAACGTGTCCGACATCGACGTTCAACACTTTAATCACCGTGTTGTTGACTTCAATGCCTTCCGCGCTGTCCATCAAAAGCGTGACGACTGGACCTCGGTTGCGGATATCTTTTACCAGTAGCCAGCCGCCCGCAATCAGCGCAATCAGCGGAATCAGCCACACGATAGACGTGAAGACATTGGTTTTTTTGACACGCGCGGGTGCGCGATGCGTTTGAGAAGAATCGTGTTTTTTCATTGTTTCTGGTTATCGTCGGAATCGGGGTCGTCTGAAAGCTGCTGCTGCCTGTCCCAAATCAGGCGGGGGTCGAAATAATAGGCAGACAGCATGGTCAATACCACCACCAGGCAGAAATAAACCGCCGCCCCGCCGGGGACGACGCGCGCCATGTTGGTGTGGAACGAACTCATCAAAATAATAATCACAAAAATATCGATCATCGACCAGCGGCCGATGGATTCGGTAATCCGGTAAAGCACCGACATTTTCGGCGCGCTCATCGGCGGTTTGAAATAAGCAGACGCAATCAAAACCGCCATCGCGATAATCTTCAATACCGGCACCAAAATACTCGCGCTGAAAATAATCACCGCAATCAGCCTGTCGCCGTCGTTCCACATATACACAATGCCGTTGAAAATCGTATTGACTTCCAGCGCGGTAGGGTTCGACGAAATCATAATCGGCAGAATATTCGCGGGGAAATACAGGATAAACGCCGCAATCAAAAACGCCAGCGAAATGCTCAGGCTTTTCGGGCGGCGACGGTACAAATCCGCACCGCAAACCTCGCAAGGCTGCTCGTCTTTATCGCGGAAATACAGGCAGCGGCTGCAACAGGTTTTGTCGTCGGATGCCGCTTGTACCGCATCCCCGCCCGTCAGCCTGTGAATTTTATAATAAACCCAATGCTGCGGAATCGAGACCGAAGTCCGAATCAGCATGACCGACAGCGCAAACATCAAATAAAATGCCGAGCCGAATTCAACCTCCGCCACAGACGAGAGCTTGATATACGCCACCAAAGTGGAAATAAAAAACACATCCACCATAATCGCATGACGCAGCCTGACCAAAACCCGCGTCGCAAACCGCAGCGCAGGATACGCCCGCTCGCGCACCAACGCGGTATAAACGTACAAACAAAGCAACAAAAACAATACCGGCGCGCCGAACGTGAGGACGAACATCACTTCCGCCAGAAAACCGTAATCCTGATAAATCAAAAGCCGCATCATTTCAGGCAGCGACAGGACGGATGTTACGCCAAAGAGTTCCACGCGGATATAAACCATGCTGTACGCAAACGCCATCAAAATCAGCGAAGTTGTCGCGTAAGCCAGCGGCGCAACATAAGGATTGTTTTCCACCTCAACCACTTCATGATTGCACACCGGACAATGCGCTTCCTGCCCCTGCCGCAGGCGCGGAATATCCATGCGGTTGCCGCAGTCCGGGCAATCCACCGTATGCGCCGGCAGCGATGCGTCGGGCAGGTAGGATTTATAACGCCACCAGCGCGTATAGCTAGGAATCGGTTTCATGGAGGAGGGAAGAGGTCAAAGAGGCAGGTATTATAAAGGAAAACATAGGGATAGCCCAAATTGCTTACATATGGGGGAGACAGTGTCTGGAAAATAAATTATGACTATGTGAATAGTATTGTTTGCAATCAATTCGGGGTCGTCTGAAACGCTTTCAGACGACCCCTTACCATATTTGTTGCAAATATGCGAAAACAACAGATTTATGTAAATAATAGCAAGTTAAATTCTTGATGATGCAATAGAAATGATATATATTCCTAAATTGTTTTGTAATATGACAGATTTCATTTGTTCATTCGTAAACGATTCTGTACCTAAATATCTCAAAATCATAAATTTCCATTCCCAAACACAGATTTCCCATCACTTATTTTTTATTGATTCGGGCAGCCTTCATTTGAGGTCGTCTGAAAAACCTGCTGTACAGGTTTCGTCAAAACCGTCAATTAAATTTTGTAGATCATCAAAGGATATTCACATGAGCGAAACACAAGAGCTGACCTTTGCCAAACGGCTGAAAGAGCAAACCGCTACCATTCACGACAGCGTGGACAATTTGGTTATGTCTGTCGAGCCGTTTACCAACAAAGAGAACTACATCAAATTCTTGAAACTGCAATCCGTGTTCCACAAAGCGGTCGATCATATCTATAAAGACCCCGAGTTGAACAAAGCCATTCCCGAGCTGGAATACATGGCGCGTTACGACGCGGTAACGCAAGACTTGGCGGATTTGGGCGACAAACCCTACGAATACGGCAAACCGCTGCCGCATGAAACCGGCAATAAAGCCATCGGCTGGCTGTATTGCGCCGAAGGTTCCAATTTGGGCGCGGCATTTTTGTTTAAACACGCGCAAAAGCTGGATTACAACGGCGAACACGGTGCGCGCCACCTCGCTCCCCATCCGAACGGACGCGGCAAACATTGGCGTGCCTTTGTCGAACATTTGAATGCTTTGGACTTAAGCCCCGAAGCCGAAGCCGAGGCAATTCAAGGTGCAAAAGATGCGTTTGCGTTCTACAAAGTCGTTCTGCGCGAAACCTTCGGCCTGCCTGAAGGCGCGGAAGCTCCGGAAGGCTTTGTTCCGCACCGCCACTAAATGCAGATTATTGATAGACCAGCGATATGTTTTCCGGCGCAATATTTTGCGCCGGAAAACAGTTGAAGTCTGAAATATCAACCCCTTACATATGGTATGGGCAAGGAAGGCCGCTTTTATCCGGTTTCCGTTTCCGTATTTAAAAATTTATTGGCCATCCGTTACAGGGATTTATATTCGTCATTGCTTTCAATAGAAATATAAATGATTATCAAAAATTTTTATTGTTGAATTAAGCTGAATATTGGTCAATTTTATTGTTTCTGAGGTTTTGAACCATGAAATCATCACACATACTCCCTATTGCCGCCCTTGTCGGCAGTATTTTCGGCAATCCCGTGTTTGCGGCGGATAATGCTGCGCAATCAACGGCTGCCGAGCCCATGCAAGCCGAACTGAAACAGGTAACGGTAAAAGGGCATCGCAACGCGCCCGCCGCCGTGGAACGGGTCAACCTCGGCCGTATCCAACAGGAAATGATACGCGACAACAAAGACTTGGTGCGCTATTCCACCGATGTCGGTCTGAGCGACAGCGGCCGCCATCAAAAAGGCTTTGCCATTCGTGGCGTGGAAGGCAACCGTGTCGGCGTCAGTATTGACGGCGTGAGCCTGCCTGATTCGGAAGAAAACTCACTGTATGCCCGTTACGGCAATTTCAACAGTTCGCGCTTGTCCATCGACCCTGAACTGGTGCGCAACATCGACATCGTGAAAGGGGCGGACTCTTTCAATACCGGCAGCGGCGCCTTGGGCGGCGGTGTGAATTACCAAACCCTGCAAGGACGTGATTTGCTGCTGCCGGAGCGGCAGTTCGGCGTGATGATGAAAAACGGTTACAGCAGCCGCAACCGCGAATGGACGAACACAGTCGGCTTCGGCATGGATAACGGCAGCGTCGATGCAGCCTTGCTGTATTCACAACGGCGCGGCCATGAAACCGAAAGCGCGGGCAACCGCGGCTATGCGGTGGAAGGCAAGGGCAGTGGCACTAATATCCGCGGTTCGGCACGCGGCATTCCTGATCCGTCCAAACACAAATACCACAGCTTCTTGGCCAAAATCGGTTATCAGATTAATGAGAACCACCGTATCGGCGCATCGCTCAACGGCCAGCAGGGGCACAATTACACGGTTGAAGAGTCTTATAACCTGACCGATTCTTCCTGGCGCGAAGCCGACGATGTAAACAAACGGCGCAATGCCAACCTGTTTTACGAATGGACGCCTGATTCAAATTGGTTGTCGTTGTTGAAGGCAGACTTCGATTATCAGAAAACCAAAGTGGCGGCGGTTAACAACAAAGGCTCGTTCCCGATGGATTATTCCACCTGGACGCGCAACTACAATCAGAAGGATTTGGACGAAATATACAACCGCAGCATGGACACCCGCTTCAAACGCATCACCCTGCGTTTGGACAGCCAGCCGCTACAACTGGGCGGGCAGCACCGCCTGTCGTTCAAGGCCTTTGCCAGCCGCCGTGATTTTGAAAATTTAAACCGCGACGATTATTTCTTCAGCGGCCGCATCGTCCGAACCACCAGCACCATCCAGCATCCGGTGAAAACCACCAACTACGGTTTCTCGCTGTCCGACCAAATCCAATGGAACAATGTGTTTTCAAGCCGCGCGGGCATCCGTTACGACCACACCAAAATGACGCCGCAGCAACTGAATGCCGACTGTCATGCCTGCGACAAAACACCGCCCGCACCCAATACTTACAGCGGCTGGAGCGGTTTCGCCGGTTTGGCGGCGCAACTGAATCAGGCTTGGCGTGTCGGTTACGACATCACTTCCGGCTACCGTGTCCCCAATGCGTCCGAAGTGTATTTCACCTACAACCACGGTTCGGGTAATTGGCTGCCCAATCCCAACCTGAAAGCCGAGCGCAGCACCACCCACACCCTCTCCCTGCAAGGACGCGGCGAAAAAGGTACGCTGGATGCCAACCTGTATCAAAGCAACTACCGCAATTTCCTGTCTGAAGAGCAGAAACTGACCGCCAGCGGCGAACCCGGCTGCACCCAGATGGATTATTACTACGGTCTGTGCAGCGCCCCCTACACCGAAAAACTGGATTGGCAGATGCAGAATATCGACAAGGCAAGGGTTCGCGGTCTTGAGCTGACAGGTCGTCTGAATTTGGACAAAGTAGTCTCTTTTGTCCCTGAAGGCTGGAAGCTGTTTGGTTCCGTGGGTTACGCGAAAAGCAAGCTGTCGGGCGACAACAGCCTGCTGTCCACCCAGCCGCTGAAAGTGATTGCCGGTATCGACTATGAAAGTCCGAGCGAAAAATGGGGCGTGTTCTCCCGCCTGACCTATTTGGGCGCGAAAAAGGCGAAAGATGCGCAATACACCGTTTATGAAAACAACGGCTGGGGTACGCCTTTGCAGAAAAAAGTGCAGGATTACCCGTGGCTGAACAAATCGGCTTATGTGTTCGATATGTACGGCTTCTACAAACCGGTGAAAAACCTGACCCTGCGTGCGGGCGTGTACAACCTGTTCAACCGCAAAGACACCACTTGGGATTCCCTGCGCGGTTTGTACAGTTACAGCACCACCAACGGGGTCGACCGCGACGGCAAAGGCTTGGACCGCTACCGCGCGCCCGGTCGCAACTACGCCGTATCGCTGGAATGGAAATTCTAAGCCGATTTTTGATTGAAGAAACGCAAACAAACCGCCCGAATGTCCTGTTTGGCAGAACATTCGGGCGGTTTTATTATCCGTCTGCTTTAAAGTTTGCCGTCTTGTCCCATTTTTATAGTGGATTAACTTTAAACCAGTACGGCGTTACCTCTCCTTAGCTCAAAGAGAACGATTCTCTAAGGTGCTGAAGCACCAAGTGAATCGGTTCCGTACTATCTGTACTGTCTACGGCTTCGTCGCCTTGTCCTAATTTAAAGTTAATCCACTATATTTTCCAACTGTTTAATTGGATTGGGTTTCGTTGCGGCTAACTGTTTCCTTCATATTAAACGCGCTAACGTAGTTTGAGGGATGTGTTTAATTACAGGGATCTTCGGAAATACCGGCCGATTTGGTGAGTACTGCAATTTACGCGCCATTTATCGCTGTTTTGCCAATAATAATCTACGATGATGCCTTGATCGTCAGTGTAGAAAATGCGGTCTTGGTCTTGTCCGTAGCAGACGTTGCTATAGTAGTTGGTAATGATGGGTCCGTATTGGCTGCTGCCTTCGTATTCACGTCCAGCGTAGGAATAGTAGGTATAGCGCCAGAGGTAGGCATAGCGGTCGTTTTCCGATTTGACTCCACCTTCTGTGGGTTTGACGCCATAGGATTTGATAACGGCATCGATAGGTTTGCCGACGAAACGTTTCATACGTTTGTCCAAGCTGGCACAGCCGACAGTGAGACAAACGAGACCGGCCAGGAGGGCTGCGCGGCCTATGGAGATTTTGGAGGGCATAATGCGTTTTCCTGTCATTAAAATGAGGGGCGGAATGATAAGAAAGGAATAGGCAATTTGGCAAGAGGCTACCCGAAAAACATAAAACGTTTTTTAGGTAACCGCTTGGTTGATACACACTTTGCCTTCCTTAATCATGCGGTGGGATTTTAATGAAGGGTTTGTATGTATTGGGGAAAGGGGATGCAGGATGTTTTCAAAACAGGGGAGGGGTCGTCTGAAAACTGTTGTCCCCATTCTGTTGTAAAAAATTCTTTTTGCATAGTCATTTCATCCCTAATTTGCTTCACTTGTCTGAACTCAATATAAATTCCGTCCTATATCCGCTATAATCGCAAATCGATTATCCAATGTACAAGACAGGAAAATTCATGTCCCAAAGCCGTTTCAACCAAACCGGCCCCAAAATCGGTCTGAGCGTGCGCCTTGCGGAAACGCAGGCGGAAATTGAAGCAGCACAACGCTTGCGTTATCAAGTATTCGCCCAAGAGCTGGGTGCAGAAATCGAAAGCGACGACGGTCGCGATGTTGATCCTTACGACGAACATTGCCACCACCTTTTGGCTTTTGACGACGCAACCGGAGAAGTCATCGGCTGCTACCGCCTGATTACCGAAGAAACCGCCCAAAAAGTCGGCGGCTGGTATAGCGAACACGAATTTGACCTATCCCCTTTGAAAGACATCTTGCCGCAAACCGTCGAACTCGGCCGCGCCTGCACCCATCCCGACTACCGCAACGGCGGTTTGGTCATGCTTTTGTGGTCGGGTTTGGTCAAATTCATGAAAGACGAAAACCTGCGCTTCATGATAGGCTGCGGCAGCATCGATATGCACGACGGCGGCAGCGATGCGGCGGGTCTGTATCATGCCCTGAAATCCAAATACCTCGCGCCTGAAAAATGGTGCGTCAAGCCGCTCAATCCGCTCAAGTGGGACGAAATTACCCCGTCGGACAAACCTGATGTCCCGCCGCTGATTAAAGGCTACCTCAATGCGGGCGCATGGTTCTGTGGCGAGCCTTGCGTCGATGAAGCGTTCAACTGCGCCGACGTGCTCATCATGATGGACATCACCCGCCTGGCAGACCGTTACCTCCAACGTTTCGCCCCTAAACCATAAAGACCAAAAGGTCGTCTGAAAACCTTTTCAGACGACCTCAACTATTGTGAAATCAGCAAATATAGTCAATTAAAAACAAAATAGTACAATACT
>NZ_KV838079.1:0-220 GCF_001838645.1 Neisseria sp. HMSC70E02
GGTCGTCTGAAAATGATGAGCCGTAAAAAGCTGTTTTTCAGTAAACACCAAATCCGATAATCCGTTTTACCCAAACACCAACAGAAAGCCCTTTTATGACCGATTTACGCCATTTGAGCCGCGAAGAGCAAAAACTGCTTGCCGATGTTGCCCTGCTGGTTCAAAACGACGACCAGGAGTTTAACGCGGGTTTCGCCAAAATCTGAAATCAGTCGGTTTC
>NZ_KV838080.1:0-32845 GCF_001838645.1 Neisseria sp. HMSC70E02
CTGTCCTATTTTGATTTTAATTGACTATAAAAACGGGCGGGCGGATAGTCGGTCAAAAGTGCAATCACATCACGGCAATAATCTTCAAGCGACGCCTTCTTACCCGAAACATAGTCGGCAGGACGGCATATCGCAATACCGTCAGCAGTTAAAGCACGGTGCAAATCAAACATACGGTTTCCTTGTTTTCAGACGACCTCAATAGCGTCACATGCAATGACAAATACTGCCTGATTTATAGTGGATTAACTTTAAACCAGTACGGCGTTACCTCTCCTTAGCTCAAAGAGAACGATTCTCTAAGGTGCTGAAGCACCAAGTGAATCGGTTCCGTACTATCTGTACTGTCTACGGCTTCGTCGCCTTGTCCTGATTTATGTTAATTCCACTATAATCTAAAGGATACAACGAACAAAGGTCGTCTGAAAACCGTTCCTGAAATTGAGGAAACCGATATTTTCAGACGACCTTAACGATATTGGAACCGATACGCTTAACAACGGCTTTTTTCAGTCAAATATCGGATACACGGTTTACCGCGCATTATTCCGCCAACCAAATCAGGCTGACCATGCGGCCGGTTTGTCCGTCACGGCGGTAAGAGAAGAAAGTGTCGCGCTCCAGGACGGTGCAGTGTGTGCCGCCGTAGATCATGTCCACCCCTTCGCGGCGCAGAACCAAACGCGCCAGTGCGTAGATGTCGGCAAGATATTTACCGCCGCCGATGTCTTCGAATGCATCCGCCGCTTCGGGCATGGGTGCACAAAATGCGTCGAACACGTCTTGTCCGACTTCAAACGCGTCCGCGCCGATGGCAGGGCCGAGATATGCCATGATTTCGACGGGCGCGACATTCATTGCGGCTATGGTGTTTTGCAGCACGCCGCCCGCCAAACCGCGCCAGCCGGCGTGTGCGGCAGCGACGACCGTACCGGCTTTATCGCAGAACAAGACAGGCAGGCAGTCGGCAGTCATCGCAGCGCAGGCGGCTTTGCCTGTGTTGTCCACCGAAGCGTCTGCGTCGGGCGTGTTGCCCAATGCGTCGGCAACGTTGACGACGATGGTGCTGTGGATTTGATTGAGGTAGGCAACAGGCAGCCCAACCTGTTCCTGCACGATTTCACGGTTGCGGCGCACGGCATCAGGATCATCGCCGACGTGCGAACCGAGGTTCAAACTTTGATACACGCCTTGGCTCACGCCGCCGTTGCGGGTGGTAATCAGGGTTTTCACGTTGGAGGGCGCAGGCCAGTCGGCAGTCAGGAAATTTTTGCCTTGCGGGGCGAGGTTTAAGGTTTCTGTGATGGTTTTCATGTTTTTATCTAAGTAAGGAAAGGTTTGAAAGGAATGTGTCTGTCAGCTTCGTATTAACGCATCTCTACGACTTCCAATAATTCTGTGTTTTCCAATCGGTAATAAAGGTCATAACCCCGACCATGCTTATCTTCTCCTTGATTGGGCAGGAAACTGATACAGGCAAATTCTTTATTCTCGGAAATATTGAACCAAATGGTATAGTTCCTCAAATCCGATTGATTCTGCAAATAACGATCAAATTCTTTTTTAGCCGCAACCATTGCCAATAACAAACTTCCATCTAATCTAAATAAATAATCAGATATAAAAGCATCTCTCCAAACTTTTCCTGATAACTCATGCCGGCACCTAAATCCTCTACTTTAAATTGACCATTCAGTATGGCAAGTAAGCTTTTTTTAAACGTATCGCCTGAATATTCCCATCTGCCTTAGGAAGTAATCAAGGTCATTTAAATAATACAGTTGCGTATTAACGCATCCCCACTACTTCCAATAATTCCGTATCTTCCAGTCGGTAATAAAACTCATAACCCCGACCATATTTATATAGTCCTCTATAAGGAATTTCAAAAAATATCCCGCCCACCATTTCATCTATTTTGGGTATAAAGCCGATATTGGCAAATTCTCCATTTTCGGAAATATTTAACCAAATAATATAGTTTTTCAGATCCCATTTACCTTGCGAATAACCATCAAATTCTTTTTTTGCAGCAGCAATTGCCAATAAAAAATTCCCGTCAATTTCAGATAAATCGTCTAATCTAAAAGCATCTCGCCAAACTTGCTCCTTATGACTCATCATCATCTCCTAAGCTACTCGTTTTAAATCGACTTCTCGATATATTGAATGCGATATTGGTATGAAAAGTCTGATCAGACTAGTTGTACAAACCGTTTTCATCTAAAGGCAGATTCATCTGCTTGGCAATATTTTGTGCGGCAGCCGCGAAATCTTTTTTGTCTGACGGCTTGCTATAAATAAAAGTCAAAATTCGAACGTATGGTGCGGGATATGGACGGCGATATTCCAGCGTAAAAAATTCTCCATAGAGATCGCCTCTCCATCTGATTGCCGATAAGTGGTCATTTTCAGAAAGAGGATATTCCATAACGATTTCGCTGCCTTCCCAATGCGTCAGGACTCGTTTGACAGGGTCGTATTGCCAAGACTTATCCTGTAATTTTTCCAATGCTCTTTTTTTGGATGATAGAAACACATACGGGAAGGACAAAATCA
Organism: Neisseria sp. HMSC70E02; assembly: GCF_001838645.1. NCBI lineage: Bacteria > Pseudomonadati > Pseudomonadota > Betaproteobacteria > Neisseriales > Neisseriaceae > Neisseria > Neisseria sp. HMSC70E02. The sequence continues at coordinate 2,560 of NZ_KV838080.1, forward strand.
TTATCAAAAGAAATGACAGCATGAAGACACCGGAGCCTATGTTCAGAATCTCCATATCTTCCATGTTCCGCGTACCCAACCATACGGGCAGCGCAATCATGTAAACGATGGCAGCTTTAGTGGGAAGTCGATATGTTTTTTCAGATGTCAAATTGCCGTAACCCGCCAGCCACTGCATTTCGCCGTCCATTTGTGCAAGATTTACCAAATCTGAAGAAGACATCTTAATCCCTCACATAAACCACTTCGACATCGTAATCGTCTTCGTTCCAATCCTCGTCGTCATCCGTGCCGAGTTTGTCCTGCCATTCTTCTTCGTTGCTCAAAGACGAATCCAAGCCTGCTTCGAGGCGCAGGACGGAGAGCAAGTGATACATATCGTCGGGAATCGGGGCTTCGAAGGAAACGGTTTCGCCGGTTTTCGGATGGACGAAACTTAAGCGGTAGGCGTGCAAAGCCTGACGCGCGCCCAGACTTTTGACGGCTTCTTTCACCGGTTCACTGCACGGATGGCGCAGGTTGCCGTAAACGGGGTCGGCAGCAAGCGGGTGGTTGGCTTCGCGCATATGGACGCGGATTTGGTGCGTCCTGCCTGTTTCGAGCGAGCATTCGATGTAACTGTGGGCGAGATAGCGTTCCAACACTTTGACGTGGGTAACGGCAGGCTTGCCGCCGAATTTGACGACTGCCATTTTCAGGCGGTTGTGCGGATCGCGTCCGATTTGGGTTTCGATTTTGCCGTCAAAGGGAACGATGCCGTTGGCGACGGCGCGGTAAATGCGTTTGACCGTGCGCTCTTGAAGCTGTTGCACGAGGGAATTTTGTGCGGGCAGGGTTTTGGCGACCACCATCAGGCCGCTGGTTTCTTTGTCTAGCCTGTGGACGATGCCCGCGCGCGGAATTTGGCTCAATTCGGGACAATGCGCCAGCAGGCCGTTAAGCAGCGTCCCCGTCCAGTTGCCTGCGGCGGGGTGGACGACCAGTCCGGCGGGTTTGTTGACGACGATGACGGTATCGTCTTCGTACACAATATCCAAATCCATCGCTTCGGGTTTGAACGCGAGATTCTCTTCGCTCGGACGTACCGTTACGCTGACGGATTCCCCGCCTATCATTTTGTCTTTGGGTTGGGCAGGCTTATCGTTTACAATAACCGCGCCTTCTTTAATCCACGATGTCAGGCGGCTGCGCGAATAATCAGGCATGAGCTTTGCCAACACTGCATCCAGCCGCCCGCCCGCAAGCTCCAGCGGAACAGTCAAATTAACACAACTTTCTGCTTCGGGGGCTGACGTAAAGTCTAAATCGTCGCTATAATCGGCTTCATTATCAAAGGAAGTATTCTGCATGAAAAAAATTCTTTTAGTAGTTTCGTTAAGTCTGGCACTGGGTGCCTGTGCAAGCAATAAAGGTACGGTCGATAAAGACGCGCAAATCACACAAGATTGGAACGTGGAAAAACTCTATGCCGAAGCGCATGACGAGTTGAACAGCAGCAATTATACGCGAGCCATCAAGTTATACGAAATTTTAGAATCCCGCTTCCCCAACGGCCGCTACGCGCAACAGGCGCAGCTGGACACCGCATACGCCTATTACAAAGACGACGAGCCTGAAAAAGCCCTCGCCGCCATCGACCGCTTCCAGCGCCATCACCCGCAACATCCGAATATGGATTACGCGCTTTACCTCAAAGGCTTGGTTCTGTTCAACGAAGACCAATCCTTCCTCAACAAACTCGCCTCCCAAGACTGGTCCGACCGCGACCCTAAAGCCAACCGCAGCGCATACCAAGCATTTGCCGAATTGGTACAACGCTATCCGGAGAGCAAATACGCCGCCGACGCCACCGAGCGCATGGCAAAACTGGTGGACGCATTGGGCGGTAACGAAATCTCCGTTGCCCGCTACTACATGAAACGCGGCGCCTACCTCGCCGCAGTCAACCGCGCCCAAAAAATCGTCGAGCGTTACCAAAACACCCGCTACGTCGAAGAAGCCCTTGCCATGATGGAGCTTGCCTACAAGAAACTGGAAAAACCCCAACTCGCCGCCGATACCCGCCGCGTCTTGGAAACCAACTTCCCGCAAAGCCCATTCCTGCAACACCAATGGCAGCCGAACGATATGCCTTGGTGGCGCTACTGGCGTTAAGGCTTGAAGTTTAAAGCATAGTGATACCGTATCACCCTATGCTTTTCTGAAACCAAAGGTCGTCTGAAACTGAAAAATACTGTTTCAGACGACCTTTTTATGTTTCCAGCAATCATTATTCGTGGGCAAAGCCCACGCTACCGCTCCTACATCGCCTGACCGACTGCGACATTTCAAAAATATAACGAATGCAAACAAAAGCCTCTATACCTCCATTCTCCGACCAAAGCTACAACCCGTAGCGTGGGCTTCGCCCACGAATTCCAAAAATACAAAAAGGTCGTCTGAAACACAAACCTAGTTTTTCAGACGACCTCTTCACGACCTCACTCACTTCGGCAAATTTCAACGCAAACGCTGCCAATCCAATCCACAATTACCTCCAGCAGCCGTCATTCCCGCGCAGGCGGGAATCCATCGGAAACCCTAAGAAACAGATATTCAAAAACAGTTGCCGAAATTCAAAAGTGGATTCCCGCCTGCGCGGGAATGACGGCAAACAAATATCCTGTCGGGACTCCTCCAACTGCAACCACGCAACCCGTAGCGTGGGCTGTACCCGCAAACCATCCAAATACATAAAAACCGTCCCAAATCCGACAGCCATAGCGTGGGCTTCACCCACGAACCCCACAAATACAAAAAGGTCGTCTGAAACCCAACTTTCAGACGACCTTCTTTCTAATCCCATCTACTTCATCGCAGCCTTCAACGCAAACGCTGCCAGCAGTGCGCCGAAGCGGTATTTGCGCGGAATGGCGAGTCCTGCCGTTTTATACAGCAGGCTTGTCTGCGTCAGCTCGTTGCCCAAATCCAGCAGCTTCATCAGCGTGTCCGACTTGCGCTCTTCCTGTTCCTTCAATTTGCGCTGTTTCAAATACGATGCCTCAATTCTCAGTCGGACGAGTTTGGCTTCCAGTTGCAGCAGTTCGCGTGCTTCATCGCGTTCCGTTTTATTCATCGTCCCCTCCTTCCTGCATATCTTGACCGCGCAGGCAGGCGATGTCTGCCCGGATGTCCTGCAAGGTTGCCGCGATTTGGTTGTTTTGGCTGCGCCAGTCTTTTGACACTTTACCGAACAAAATTGCAATGACAATTAGGCTGAGGGCGGTTATCCCGAAAAATACCCATATCGCCGCGGTATCCGACAACGCGCGGTTTAGCCCGAACAATAGGCTGATGAATGCAATCAGCAGCAATATGCCCGATACGACCAGCCATATGATGATGCGGAACACGTTTTCCGCCTGCTCCGCCAAATCCAGATTCAAAATCTGCAACCGCAGCAAAAGCAAATCAATACCTTGATTCAGCAGCGTTTTCGTATGTTCGATATTTTGTCTGATACCCATATTCCGATTTCCCTGATTGCTCCGAAACGGACAATCCGAAGGCTTTGGGGTCGTCTGAAACCTTCGCCGCCCCTCATAAGCAAACGCCGCCGGAACAAGACTTTGGGAAATCGTGTCCGGACGGCATTCCTGTTTGACCGATTATCGGCGGTTCAGCAAGACGCCGACGACCAAGCCTGCCAGTGCGGCAAAGCCCATTGCGTAATAAGGTTTGTCGTGTACGGCTGCATCGGCTTGGCGCGCGCCGCGTTTGATGCGGTCACCCGCTTCTTCTCCAAACTCGGCAAAGCGTTTTTTGCCTTCTTTGAAACGCTCTTCTGCCAATTCTTCAAATTCGTCGTATTTTTCGCGCGCGCGGTCGGCATGATGTCTGATGCGCTCTCCCGCTTCGTCTTCAAAACGATACAAACGCTCTTTAGCGGCTTCGAGTTTTTCCTGCAATTTGGCTTTGGCTTTTTTACCTTCTTCCGAACCGGCTTCCACACCTTTGGTGTACAGCTCTTCAACATCGTTCATTACATCTTGAATGTCTTTCAACAAAGCTTCTTTGCGGGATTCAAAATCATGTTTTTTCATTACCTTCTCCTTGATGTCCTTACCGTTAAAATAACAGATTGTTCATCTGTTAACTGATTATAACCCCTTTACACTTCTTCTCAAGTCAATTCGGCTAAAGGTGGTTTGAAAACATGTAAAGATTGACGCGGGAGATAAAAAGGTCGTCTGAAAACTTTCAGACGACCTTTGGGCCTCTTTAAAACTTTTCTATCATACAAACTGCTTCTTGGCGGAAGAGTTCCGTGCAAACAGCCTACCACTTAATTTTCAAGGCAACAGAGGCATTGCGCGGCTTGCCGTAGAAATTGCTGCGGGAGTTGGTGTAATAGCGTTTGTTGGTCAAGTTGCCGACGTTGACCGCCAGTGCGGCGTGTTTGTTGATTTTATAGCGCGCCATGACGTTCCATATCGAGTAGGAAGGCTGCCACAGGGCTTTGGGTTTGTCGGAAACGTAATATTGCCCGTTGGAAAGACCATGCCCCCAAGGTTTGGGCTTGGTGCCACTGACCCAGCGCATCCCCACCCCCATCGTCAGCTTGGGCGTAAAGTCGTAGCTGGTGAAGAATTTGAAGGTTTTATCCGGCGCGGTATAGGTGCCGCCGTACTCCAGATTCATGTCGTCCCCCAAGTCGTTGGATGAGTTGGGCGCGTCGTAAGGTTTGTCTATCTTCAGTTTGACAAAGCCTGCCTGCATCCGCCATTTCGGGGTAATCTGTCCGGCAAGATTGATGTCGAACCCCCTGCTGGTATAGCCCTTGCCTGTGCCGTATTCCCAATCGCCTTGGAAGCACCACGGTTCGTTGCCGTTTTCCCCGCCGTATTTCCATTCGTAACAGCGCGAGCCGGTAGGTTCGAGCGTGGGGTAATTTTTCTGGGTCATGGTGAAGTAAGACAGGGCAAAATTCATCCTGTCGTTCCACAAACCGCCTTTGATGCCGACTTCTTTGGAATTGCCGGTAATCGGTGGCAGCCATCCGCCGCCCTCGCCATAGGCCGGCCTGTTCCTTAAGACATTGTTGGTTTTCAGGATGCCGGTATAGCTGGCGTAGGCATTGATGGTCGGCGTCAGCTCTACAATCACGCCGCCGTACGGGACGAATTTGCGCACCGTATCGTGATACATCCTGCTTTTATTGTGATCGGGGGCGTACCCTTCGTCGGGCATTTCAACCGTATCGTCCGTTATCACGTTGTTTTTGTTTTTATAAAACGACCATTTCCCACCCCCTTTGTCCCGCCATGTCAGCCAACGCCCGCCTATCACCGCCGTCAGCCACTTGGCCGGCTTGAGTTTCAGGGCAAAATAGGGACCGTATTGTTCCGAAGCCAAATGATCACGGGAAATCAACCCGTCCGGTCCCAATTTTTTCTCCCAAGCCCGGTTGTACCCCAACATGGGATAGCTGCCGTTATTCCAGTAATCAAGCGGAATCGCCTGCCATAAATAGAAGTTACGGTCTATCGGTTCCCCCGTCATGGCCGCAATACCTGTAGGCTTGGCATCATCGACATTCAATTCGCCGCTGCTGCTGAAATTATAATCGTCCCTCGTCTGGGTATGGCGGATGCCGCTAAAACCGACAATAAACTGCTGATCCTGTTCAAAAAGTTTGAAACGGCTGTCCAGATGGATATCGAATGCCTTGTCGTCGTATTTGTCGCGTTCGCGGCCGAAATCGTAAGTTGCCGCGTTAAATTGCGGCGCGTAGCCGTTTACCCCCATATCGCCGTAACGCAAGTCGCTTTTGGTACGGCTGCGGGTATAGGCGGTTTGTAGCTTGATATGGTCGTTGAAATGATGTTTGTATTCGGCAAACATATTGTCACTGGTGGCTTTGTTAAACGCCCATTCTGCCCCGTTGTTGAAGCTCGGCGGAACGTCGCGGGTATCTATCCAATGTGTCGGGGAATCCCCCAACTCGAAATCATAATCCTGGGTAACTTTCGAATAACGCATCAACCCCTTGGTCGGCGCACCGGTGATGTTGCGGTGCTGACGGCTGAAGCCAAACGTAAAGCTGTCTTTGTCGGTTGGCGTCCAATCGAATACAGTGTAGAAGGCATGGGATTTGCGTTTGATTCTGTCCATAAAGCTGTTGCCGTTCTCCCATGTTCCGACGACGCGGCCGCGCAGGGTTTGGGATTTGTTCAACTCACCGCCGTAATCGAATTCGACACGTTTGTTGTTCCAAGAACCGTATTTCAGGTTCAATTCCCCCGAGCTTTTCGCCATTGGGCGTTTGCGCACAAAATTGACGCTTGCCGCCGGATCACCCACTCCGGTGCTCAGCCCGTTCGAACCACGGATGATTTCCACCCTGTCGTAAAGATAGCTGTCCTGTGCGGCAATAAAGCGCGGCCCGCCGAGCAGGTATTTATTGGCCAGCACACCGTCAAGCTGGTAATTGTCGACGGGAAAGCCGCGCGAATAATACTGGGCTTCGCCCATGCCGGTAACGGAGTCCTGCAATACGGTAATACCCGGCGTTTCTTCCAGCACCTGATCAAGGTTCTGCAAATTCTGATCCTGCATCTGCTGCTGGGTGAAAACGGTTACACTTTGCGGGGTTTCTTTGAGTTTCAAGTCAAGCTTGGTGGCCGAGGTGCTGCCTTTGACGGTGTAGTTGCCATTACTCTGGGCGGGTGTATTTCTTGCCCCCTTTACGGTAATTTCGTTCAGATTGACTTTATCGGGTACAGTTTGAGCATATGTGGATGAAAATGCAAAAGCGATGACGATACTCAAACAGTTAGGCTGCCACAGGCTGTTCATAACTGCTCCTTAATGGGAAATGAATTCAGATATGAGTAAGGTCGTCTGAAAAAGTAAGATAGGAAGATGTTGATATGATTGATTTGTTTTTGAGAATGATTATATATTGAATGAAAATTAAAGATAACACTGCAAAGTATAGAATATCCGACAATTTATGTAGCTTATGCGACAATCTGTACGATATAGTGGATTAACTTTAAACCAGTACGGCGTCGCCTCGCCTTAGCTCAAAGAGAACGATTCTCTAAGGTGCTGAAGCACCAAGTGAATCGGTTCCGTACTATCTGTACTGTCTACGGCTTCGTCGCCTTGTCCTGATTTATGTTAATTCCACTATAAAGCTGGAAACAAACGCCTAACGAAATTCTCAGATTATGGCAAACCAAGTAAAAAGGTCGTCTGAAAACCTGTTTCCAAGTTTTCAGACGACCTTTCGGTTTTTCAGTCAAAACGACTAAGCGTTATTACGCCAAGCCTTTTGCTTTCAATACTTCCAGCATGGTGCTGCCCAATTCGGCAGGGCTGCGGGTGTAGGCGATGCCGGCTTTTTCGAAAGCGGCGAATTTTTCTTCCGCAGTACCCTTGCCGCCGGAGATAATCGCACCGGCGTGGCCCATGCGTTTGCCTTTAGGAGCGGTCACACCTGCGATGTAGCCGACAACAGGTTTGGTTACGTTGGATTGGATGTATTCGGCTGCTTCTTCTTCCGCAGTGCCGCCGATTTCACCGATCATGATGATGGCGTCGGTATCGGGGTCTTCTTGGAAGAGTTTCAGCGCATCGATTTGGTTCATGCCCGGAATCGGGTCGCCGCCGATACCGATACAGGTTGATTGACCCAAACCCAGTTTGGTGGTTTGTGCCACGGCTTCGTAAGTCAATGTACCGGAACGAGAAATGATGCCGATGCGGCCGGGAGTGTGGATGTGGCCCGGCATAATGCCGATTTTGCACTCGCCCGGAGTAATCACGCCCGGGCAGTTAGGGCCGACCAAACGTGTGCCGTTGCCATTGGTTTCCAAGTAACGTTTAGCTTTGAGCATGTCCAGGGTCGGCACGCCTTCGGTAATCACAACGACCAAGCCTACGCCGGAATCAACGGCTTCAACGATAGAATCCAAAACAAACGGAGCGGGAACGTAAATTACGGATGCGTCCGCGCCGGTTTCTTTAACCGCTTCTTTCATGGTGTTGAACACGGGCAGGTTCAGGTGGGTTTGACCGCCTTTGCCCGGGGTAACGCCGCCAACGACTTTAGTGCCGTAAGCCAGAGCTTGTTCGGAGTGGAAAGTACCGTTTTTACCGGTGAAACCTTGAACCAATACTTTGGTGTCTTTATTAATCAATACGCTCATTCTTTTCTCCTTAGGCGTTTACGGCTGCGACAATTTTTTCGGCTGCGTCATTCAGGCCGTCGGCTGAAGTCAGTTTCAGACCTGATTCGTTCAGGATTTTCGCGCCGAGTTCGGCGTTGTTGCCTTCCAGACGGACAACAACAGGCACGTCAACGTTGATTTCTTTAACGGCTGCCACGATGGCTTCCGCAATCATGTCGCAACGAACGATACCGCCGAAGATGTTGATCAATACGCCTTTGACGGATTTGTCTTCGAGAATCAGTTTGAACGCTTCAACTACGCGCTCTTTGGTTGCGCCGCCGCCTACGTCGAGGAAGTTGGCAGGTTGGCCGCCTTTCAGTTTGATGATGTCCATGGTTGCCATCGCCAAACCGGCACCGTTCACCATACAACCGATGTTGCCTTCCAGCGCAACGTAGTTCAGGTCGAATTCGGAGGCTTTCAGCTCGCGTTCGTTTTCTTGGGATTTGTCGCGCAATTCGGCGATTTTCGGCAGGCGGTAGAGCGCGTTGCTGTCGATACCGATTTTGCCGTCCACGCAGGCGAGCGCGCCGTTTTCGCGGACTGCCAGCGGGTTCACTTCAAACAAGGCGAAGTCATTTTCGACAAACGCTTTGTACGCGCCGGTCATCAGTTTGACGAATTCGTTGATTTGTTTGTCTTTCAAGCCCAGTTGGAACGCCACTTCACGCGCTTGGCAGGGTTGCAGGCCGACCAGCGGGTCAACGGTTACTTTGAAGATTTTTTCAGGGGTTTCGGCGGCAACTTTTTCGATTTCCACACCGCCTTCGGTCGAAGCCATGAATGTGATGCGACGGGTAGAACGGTCGACCACCGCGCCCAAATACAGCTCGGTTTGCACCGGATACATGTCTTCGCAAACCAAAACGCTGTTGACCGGCTGACCGTTGGCATCGGTTTGATAAGTAACCAGATTGGTGCCAATCAGGCTTTCCGCCACTTCTTTGGCTTCTTCACGGCTTTTGACGACTTTTACGCCGCCCGCTTTACCGCGTCCGCCTGCGTGGACTTGGGCTTTGACGACGGCAAATTTTCCGCCCAGTTTGTCGTAAGCGGCTGCGGCTTCCTCGCCGTTGTGCGCCAAAATACCGCCTTGCACGGGCAAGCCGTAGCTTGCCAGCAGTTCTTTAGCCTGATACTCGTGTAGATTCATGGATTTCTCCTTTAGATTAGTGGAATGCCCTGAGACTGCCTCCGAATGGCAACCCCGTGCGTTTCAGACGACCTTTCGGCGGTCGGAAAATCGTCGTTTCACTTGCTGAACGGCAACCACATCCGCGCAAGCAGATACATGATTGCGCCGCCGCCCCCGAGGATAAAAAAGACGATGCCTTTTTTACGCGAATTCGGGCAGAGCAGGTAAACGGCAAGGCTGAAACTGATAAACAACAATGCCACACGCCAAACCAATTCTTTGTCTTTGAAACGGTTGAGCGTATAAGTTTCGGTCATCATCACATACATCTGCCACAACGCGGCCATACACATGCTGATGATGCCCATCGGTATGAACAAGATACCGATTACTTCTTTATTCATAATCAAATGCTGTCTGTGAATGTGTCGCCGATTATATATAGTGGTTCAAGTTTAAACCAGTACTGCGTTGCCTCGCCTTGCCGTACTACCTGTACTGTCTGCGGCTTTGTCGCCTTGTCCTGAATTTAAACTTAACCCACTATCGTAGATTCAAATAGAAAATGCTTAAATCGTCATTCCGACAAGAGAACAATGGCAACTGATATGCCCTATTTTCTCTCTATACCTATCGGAACATTGCTTCCGAACATTCATCTTTCCGAAAAGGTCGTCTGAAAAAGTTTCAGACGACCTTTTATGCTTTACTTGACCTCATCAGCCATGCAAAGCGCGCTTGTCGGCGGCCAGTGCGGCTTCGTGAACCACTTCGGACAAGGTCGGATGGGCATGGATGATGCGGGCGATGTCTTCGCTGCTGGCAAAGAATTCAAGCGCAGTTACGCCTTCGGTAACCAATTCGCTGACAACCGGGCCGATCATGTGTACGCCCAAGATGCGGTCGGTTTTGGCATCTGCCAACACTTTGACCGTACCTTTTGCCTTACCCATTGCCAACGCGCGACCGTTTGCACCGAAGCCGGAAGTGCCTTTTTTGTATTCCACGCCTTCGGCTTTGAGCTGCTCTTCGGTTTTGCCGACCCAAGCGATTTCGGGGTCGGTGTAAATCACGAACGGTACGCTGTTGAAGTCGATATGCGGTTTCTGACCGGCAATGCGCTCGGCAACCGCCACGCCTTCGTCGCTGGCTTTGTGTGCCAGCATCGGGCCGCGAACCACATCGCCGATTGCCCAGACATTAGGCAGGTTGGTGCGGCATTCGCCGTCCACTTTGATAAAGCCGCGCTCGTCTTTTTCCAAGCCGACGGCTTCTGCGTTCAGACCTTTAGTATTCGGAATACGGCCGATGGCGACGATGAGTTTGTCGAAGACTTCGGTTTTGGCTTCGCCTGCGGCAGTTTGGTAGGCAACGGACACGCCTTTGCCTTCAGATTTGATGTCGCCGATTTTCACGCCCAGTTCGATGTTCAAGCCCTGCTCTTTGGTGAAGTATTTGAAGGCTTCTTTGGCGATTTGCTGGTCGGCTGCGGCAAGGAAGGTCGGCATGGCTTCAAGGATGGTTACTTGCGAACCGACGCGGTTCCATACAGAACCCATTTCCAAACCAATCACACCCGAACCGATGACGCCGAGTTTGGCGGGCACTTCGGTCAGGTTCAATGCGCCTTCGTTGTCCAATACGTTTACATTGTCGATGGCAACCTGCGGCAGCGGACGCGGCACGGAACCGGTCGCTACGATGACGTGTTTGGCTTCGATAACGGTTTTTTCGCCTTTGTTATCGACTTCGATTTGGTAGGCATCACCGTTTTTGCCGGCAAATGAAGCCGTACCGAACAGGCTGGTCACTTTGTTTTTTTGGAACAGGAATTTCACGCCGCCGGTAAGTTTGGTTACGATGGCGTCTTTGCGCGCAATCATTTTCGCCGCGTCAAATTTGATGTCGCCGACACTGATACCGTGTTCGGCAAAATCATGCTGCGCGGCGTGGAAATGTTCGCTCGACTGCAACAGGGCTTTGGAAGGAATGCAGCCGACGTTCAGGCAGGTGCCGCCCAGCGCGGGCGCATCGCCTGCTTTGTTGACGCCCGCATCGACACAGGCGGTTTTGAAACCCAGTTGGGCGGCGCGGATGGCGGCAACGTATCCGCCGGGACCTGCGCCGATGACTACTACATCGTATTGAGACATGTGAAAAATCCTTTGTTGTTTGATATTTTTGCCGCAGGAAAACCTTCAGCAAAAGTTCATCCACTATATTTTGCATGAGAGGTCGTCTGAAAACGCGGCTTCAACAAAATTAAAACTTATTCTGCCTTTTCAGAGTGCGAAACCTGCCCGCAGGCTCGACCTTTGAAACTTCAGCCCGATTGGTTCGGACGCATCAGCGGCGGCAGGAATGCGGGCTGTACTCCCTGACTTCCTGTCCGGTGAAATTGTTGTAAACGCGGACGGTAGCGTGCGGATAGCGTTTGCACAAAACACTGCGGGCAACGGGAATGCCTGCTTTGTTGCTGTCCATTTCAAAACGCTTGTTCAACATTCTGCCGCGCGCATCATAAGCGTTGACGGAATATTCCTTGCCTTCGAATGCGGCACACGCGCCAAGCAGGGAAACGACAGCCAAAAGCGGAAACAGGGAAATGGGTTTCATGGATACACTCCTATGGATTTTCATACCGTTTGCTTCTGCACGGCAAATGGCAGCAACAAACTTTCTCCCTTAGATTTCAAACATCCCGCCGTTTTCAGACGACCTTTTTTCGTTTCGAGGTCGTCTGAAAACCGGTAAGCAGCCCGATTTCAAACTGCTTTGTTTTAATCCGCTTTATATCCCTTTGGAGGCGTTTACAGATCCAACAACAGGCGTGCCGGATCTTCCAGCGCGTCTTTGATGGCAACCAAAGTCAGCACGGCTTCGCGGCCGTCGATGATGCGGTGGTCGTAAGAGAGTGCCAGATACATCATCGGACGGACAACGACTTGACCGTTTTCCACGACTGCGCGCTCTTTGGTCGCGTGCATACCCAAAATGGCGGATTGCGGCGGATTGATAATCGGGGTGGACATCATAGAGCCGAACGTACCGCCGTTGGTGATGCTGAACGTACCGCCGGTCAAATCTTCCAGCGCGATTTTGCCGTCTTTGGCTTTTTTGGCGTAATCGACGATGGCTTGTTCGATGTCGGCAATGCTCATTTGGTCGGCATCGCGCAGAATCGGTACGACCAAACCGCGCGGGCTGCCGATGGCGATACCGATGTCGAAGTAACCGTGATAAACGATGTCGTTGCCGTCAACGGAGGCATTGACCACCGGATATTTTTTCAGCGCGGCAACGGCTGCTTTGACGAAGAAAGACATGAAGCCGAGTTTGACGCCATGTTCTTTCTCGAATTTTTCTTTGTATTTCGCACGCAAGTCCATGATGGGTTTCATGTTGACTTCGTTGAACGTGGTCAGAATCGCGTTTTCCTGTTGCGAAGCCAAGAGACGTTCGGCAACACGGGCGCGCAAGCGGCTCATCGGAACGCGTTGTTCCGGACGTGCGCCCGCTGGAACAGGTGCAGGCGCAGCAGCGGGTGCAGCAGCAGGTTTGGCGGCGGCGTTTTGCACGTCTTCTTTCAAGACGCGACCGTCGCGGCCGGAACCTTGCAGCGCGTTCACATCTACACCAGTCTCAGCTGCCAGCTTCGCAGCGGCAGGCATGGCGGCATTGGTTTGCGCAGCGGCGGGAGCGGCTTCAGGCGCAGGCGCGGCGGCTGGGGCATCAACAGAAGCGGTTGCAGCGGTGTCGATGCGTGCCAACACTTGCTCGGCGGCAACAGTTTCGCCGTTTTGGGCGATGATTTCAACCAATACGCCGGCTTGTGGGGAAGGTACTTCCAAAACCACTTTGTCGGTTTCGATGTCAATCAGGATTTCGTCGCGCGCTACGGCTTCGCCGACTTTTTTCTTCCATTCCAAGAGCGTGCCTTCGGATACGCTTTCGGACAGCATGGGTACTTTTACGTCAATAATCATTTTGTGTCTCCGGATGGTCGTTGGTTTTCAGACGACCTGTTGTGTGTTATCTCTTTTGTTTGGCGGGCGTTCCGTCCGAAGTGTTTCATTCGGAACGCCGCACCGTATTGCGTTACAGCGTCATTGCGTCTTCAACCAGTTGTTTCAGCTGGGCGACGTGTTTGCTCATATAGCCGACGGCTGGCGATGCGCTGCTCGGACGGCCGGCGTAAGACAGTTTTTGGCTTTCGCCGATAACGTCTTCCAAGCGGTGGCGGATTTGGTAGAACGCGCCTTGGTTTTTCGGCTCTTCTTGCGCCCAAACCACGGATTTCGCGTTCGGATATTTCGCCAGCTCTGCGCGCACCTCGTCGTATGGGAACGGATAAAGCTGCTCGACGCGGACGATGGCGACATCGTTTTCCAGTTTGCGCTCGGCACGACCTGCTTCCAAATCGTAGTAAACCTGTCCGGCGCACAGAATCACGCGTTTCACGCTTTCATTGTTGCCACGCTCGGCGGTATCGCCGATAACGGGACGGAAGCGCGAACCTTCGGTAAAGTTTTCCAACGGACTCATCGCGCCTTTAAAGCGCAACAGGCGTTTAGACATGAAAATCACCAGCGGTTTGCGATACGAACCCAAGACTTGGCGTTGCAGCAGGTGGAACATTTGCGACGCTTCAGACGGCATGATGATTTGCATATTGTGTTCGGAACACAGTTGCAACCAGCGTTCCACGCGGCCGGATGAGTGTTCCGGACCTTGACCGTCGTAGCCGTGCGGCAGGATGGTGGTCAGACCGCAGAGACGACCCCACTTGGTTTCACCGGACGACAGGAATTGGTCGATGGTGACTTGCGCGCCGTTGGCAAAGTCGCCGAACTGCGCCTCCCAAATGGTCAGTTTATCAGGTGCTGAGCAGGCAAAACCGTATTCGAACGCCATGACTGCTTCTTCGTTCAAGATGGAGTCGATAACGAGGAATTCGCCTGCGCCTTCGCCCATATTGCGCAGCGGTACATAAGTGCCGTCATCCCATTTTTCGCGTTTTTGGTCATGCAATACGGCATGGCGGTGCGAGAACGTACCGCGTCCGGAGTCTTCGCCAGAAATGCGCACGCCGTGGCCTTTAGTGACCAGGCTGGCGTATGCAAGGGTTTCCGCCATACCCCAGTCAATCGGCTGACTGCCCGCAGCCATGCCTTTGCGCGCTTCGAGCACGCGTTTGGCAGTCGGATGCAGTGCAAAGCCTTCGGGAACGGCGGTAAATTTCTCGGCAAGACGCTCGATGTCGGCAGCGGGCAGACCGGTTTCCACGTCTTCGCGCCAGTCTTTACCTTGGTATTTGCTCCAGTCGATTTGCGTGCGTTGGAAGTTGCTCAACGTCGTTTGCTCAACGTGTTCGCCTTTATCCAAAGCATCGCGGTAGGCTTGGATATAGCCGTCGGCTTCTGCCTGCGTTACCACGCCTTCTGCGATCAGTTGCTCGGTGTACAAAGCACGCGCTCCGGGGTGTTGCGATACTTTTTTGTACATCATCGGCTGGGTCAGGGTCGGATCGTCGCCCTCGTTGTGACCCCATTTGCGGTAGCAGACGACATCGATCACGATGTCTTTGTTGAATTTCTTACGGTAGTCCAAAGCGGCTTGGATGGCGAAGCAAACGCGTTCCGGATCGTCGCCGTTGACGTGGATGACCGGAGCGGAAACCATTTTCGCCACGTCGGTACAATGCACGGTCGAACGGGTGTCGCGGGTATCGGAAGTGGTGAAGCCGATTTGGTTGTTGATGACGATGTGAACCGTACCGCCGGTGGTATAGCCGCGCGTTTTGGACAGATTAAACGTCGCTTGGTTGACGCCCAAGCCGACAAATGCAGAGTCGCCGTGAATCAATACGGGCAATACTTTGTCGCGGCCGTTTTCACCCAAACGTTTTTGTTTGGCGCGTGCAGAACCTTCAACGACAGGATTGACGATTTCCAAATGCGACGGATTGAACGCCAAAGAAACGTGCATCGGGCCGTTCGGCGTAGCGATGTCGGAACTGAACCCCATGTGGTATTTCACGTCGCCGCTGGGCAGCTTGATTTCGGCACGGCCTTCAAATTCGGCAAACAAATCGCCCGGTTTCTTGCCCAAGATGTTGACCAAGACATTCAGACGACCTCGGTGTGCCATACCGATGATGACCTCTTCGACGCCGTCTTTACCTGCGTTTTGAATCAGGTAATTCAGACCGGCAATCACGCTCTCGCCGCCTTCTACGCCGAAGCGTTTCTGACCGACGTATTTGGTATGCAGATAACGCTCCAAAGTCTCGGCAGCGGTCATTTCTTTCAGGATGCGGCGTTTCTGTTCGGCACTGTAGCTCGGGGTGGACAGCACATCCTCAAAATAATTGCGCAACCAGCGGCGCTCTTCGGTATTGGGAATGTAGATGTATTCCAATGCGAGGTGGCCGCAGTAGGTTTGCTTGAGGTTGCTGATGATTTGGGACAGGGGCAGTTTGCTTTGGCCGGAAAAATCGCCCTCGCCCATATTGAACTGAACCGCCATATCGGCATCATTCAGTCCGTGGAATTTGGGATCGAGGGCTTCAATGTTGCGTGGCGGGATACGTTTGAGCGGGTCAAGCTGAGCGGCGCCCACACCTTGAATACGGTAAGCAGAAATCAACCGCAGTACGCCGACCTGTTTCTTCATCATAGCTTCGTCCATACCGCCGGCAATAGCTGCTGTCGATTTGGTTTTTGCCAAATTGGCGAAGGATTCACGGATCGGAGCATGGGCGATATCAACATCCGCCGCACCGGGCTGCTTGCTTAAGTCGGTGAAATACTGCTTCCATTTTTCATCGACCGAATTGGGGTTTTCCAGGAAATTCTCATACAACTCCTCGATGTAGGGAGCATTTGAACCGAACAGATAAGAAAAATTGAGTTTTTCATCCATCATGACGCGAGCTCTTTTCTTTAAAATATAAACAAAGGGTAGAATTCCATGTGTTTCAACGGAATCCATGCCGTTTGAAATGACACTTCATTCTACCCTATTTCCAGCCAAATTACTTGTATCTGTTTCGTTTGCTGCAGACAAACTTATTTAAAAAAACTATTCGGCTTTCTCAAATGAAGTTCCAACAACATATTAATATACTGATTTTCAGCGTTTATCCGCCGGCACATAATCGCGGCGTTCCGAACCGGTATAAAGTTGGCGCGGACGGCCGATTTTCAGCGAAGGATCGCCGATCATTTCATGCCAGTGCGAAATCCAGCCCACGCTGCGCGACAGGGCGAAGATGACGGTAAACATTTCGGTCGGAATGCCCAGCGCGGACAGAACAATACCGGAGTAGAAGTCGACGTTGGGGTACAGCTTGCGCTCCACGAAGAACGGGTCTTTCAGGGCAATTTGTTCCAATTCCATTGCCAGCTTAAATTTCGGACTGTCTTCCAAGCCCAATTCTTTCAGCACTTCATAACAGGTCTCGCGCATAATGCTGGCACGCGGATCCATATTGCGGTACACGCGGTGTCCGAAGCCCATCAGGCGGTATTTACGCTGTTTCACGCCTTCCATATATTCGGCAACACGGGACACATCGCCGATTTCGTCCAACATTTTCAAAACGGCTTCGTTCGCACCGCCGTGGGACGCACCCCACAGACAGGCAATACCGGCAGCGATACAGGCAAACGGGTTCGCACCTGAAGAACCTGCCAGACGGACGGTCGAAGTCGATGCGTTTTGCTCGTGGTCGGCATGAAGGATAAAGATGCGGTCGAGCGCGCGTGCCAATACGGGATTGGGTTTATAGTCTTCACATGGTGTGGCGAACATCATGTGCATGAAGTTTTCGGAATAAGAGAGGTTGTTTCTCGGATAATTGAACGGCAGACCGTTGGAGTAGCGGTAGCACATCGCCGCAATCGTCGGAATTTTGGAAATCAGGCGGTAAATCGCGATTTTGCGGTGTTCGGGGTTCGTAATGTCCAGACTGTCTTGATAGAACGCAGACAATGCACCTACTACGCCGACCATCATCGCCATCGGATGCGCATCGCGACGGAAGCCGCGGAAGAACCAAGTCAGCTGTTCATGCACCATCGTATGACGGCGGACGGTATTGTCAAATTCTGCCTTTTGCTCAGGCGTCGGCAGTTCGCCGTAAATCAGCAGGTAGCAGACTTCCAAATAATCGGATTTTTCGGCGAGTTGTTCGATGGGATAACCACGGTAATACAGCAGGCCTTTGTCGCCGTCGATATAAGTGATTTTGGATTCGCAGCTTGCTGTTGAAACGAACCCGGGGTCGAATGAGAATAAGCCTGTGTTTTTCGTCAGTGCGCGGATATCGACCACGTCATGACCGATGCTCGCTTCCAATACGGGCAGTTCTAAATCCTCTTGATTGGGTACGTTGAGTTTAATTGATTTGGACATATTTATCGCTCCTTTGTAGGTTGGGGCTTTCGTTGCTGCCTATGCAGCACGGTCTTTATTTTCAGACGACCTCCGTATCCTAGAAATCCGCCGAAAGGCAGGCGGATTTCCAATACGTCAAGCTCGTCTGATTTTTTCAAGCATAGGGATAAGGTGTTCCTTGTCTGTCGCCGAATGTCCGTTGATCAGGGCAAGAAGCTCTTGATCTTGAAACTCAAGGATTTCGGAAAACTCGGACAGCTCTTTATCGTTCAAATGCTCGAATTCTTTTTCCATAAACCTGCCGAAAATCAAATCTAACTCCAATAATCCCCGGCGGGTTTGAAAACGGATTTTCCGTTTGGCAATATCGTCAAAAACCATCATTTCTTAAACGGCTCGTTTCAACATAATTTCTTTAATCTTACCGATGGCACGGGTCGGATTCAAGTGTTTAGGACATACGTCCACGCAGTTCATGATGGTATGGCAGCGGAACAGGCGATACGGGTCGTTCAAATTATCCAAACGCTCGTTGGTGATGGTATCGCGGCTGTCGGCAATGAAGCGGTAGGCGTTCAGCAAACCGGACGGACCGACGAATTTGTCGGGATTCCACCAGAACGACGGACAGGCAGTTGAGCAGCAGGCACACAAAATACATTCGTACAAACCGTCCAACTCTTTACGCTCTTCTTGGGTTTGCAAGCGCTCTTTGTCGGCATCGATCGGATTGTCGTTAACGACGTAAGGCTTGATGGAATGGTATTGTTTGAAGAACTGGGTCATGTCCACAATCAGGTCGCGGATGACGGGCAGACCGGGCAGCGGGCGGATTTTGACAGGCTGTTTTAGGCTGCGTAAATCGGTCAGGCACGCCAAGCCGTTTTTGCCGTTGATGTTCATACCGTCCGACCCGCAAATACCTTCACGGCAGGAACGGCGGAAAGACAGGGTATCGTCTTGCGCTTTCAGGCGCACCAGCGCGTCCAAAAGTTTGACGTCGGTAGGTTCCAGTTCCAACTCGTAACGTTGCATATATGGTTTGGCATCAACGTCCGGATTGTAACGGTAAATTTCAAAACTCATTTTTTCCATGAGAAGTGTTCCTTTTCTCATAAACCGCCTGATGGTTTTATGTTATGGGTTCAGGCTGTTCAGTGTGGTGGTGTATTTGATTTTCAGACGACCCCTTGTGATACGGAGGTCGTCTGAAAACGCATCAGTAAACGCGCTTGGCCGGTTTGATGTATTCCACGCTCAAAGGCTTGGTGTGTACCGGTTTGTAGGACAAGGTATTGGTATCTGAATGATACAGCGTGTGTTTCATCCAGTTTTCGTCATCGCGTTCAGGATGGTCGTCTGAAGCGTGTGCGCCGCGCGATTCTTTACGCGCCTCAGCAGACACCAAAGTTGCTTTCGCTACTTCAATCAGATTATCCAATTCCAAAGCCTCGATACGCGCAGTATTCCACACTTTGCTCTTGTCTTTGATTTCGGTACGTTTCACACGCTCGGCAATCGCCATGATTTCTTGAACGCCTTTACTCAGAATCTCATCAGTACGGAACACGCCGGCGTGCATTTGTACGGAGCGTTGCAGCTCGCGACGCAGCGCATCAACGTTTTCGCCATCGGTTTGATTGTCCAAACGTTCGATACGTTGGCGGGTCAGCTCGCCCGCATCAGCAGGCAGCGGTTTCCAATCGCTTTGCTCTTTGATGAATTTAATCATACTGTCGCCGGCAGCTTTACCGAACACCACCAAGTCAAGCAGGGAGTTGGTACCCAAACGGTTCGCACCGTGTACGGAAGCACAAGCACACTCGCCCGCTGCGTACAGACCTTTCACCGGCACTTCATATTCGTCGCCTTGCGGCACAACGACTTCGCCGTGGTAGTTGGTCGGAATACCGCCCATCATGTAGTGGGTAGTCGGCACAACGGGAATCGGGTCTTTAATCGGGTCGATACCGGCAAACTGAATGGAAATCTCGCGGATACCCGGCAGTTTTTCCATAATTTTTTCGGCACCGATATGGTCGATTTTCAACAATACATGGTCTTTGTTCTTGCCGCAGCCGCGACCTTGATAGATTTCCATCGCCATTGCGCGGGAAACCACGTCGCGCGAAGCCAAGTCTTTTACGGTCGGTGCATAGCGTTCCA
This sequence comes from Neisseria sp. HMSC70E02, assembly GCF_001838645.1. Taxonomy (NCBI): domain Bacteria; kingdom Pseudomonadati; phylum Pseudomonadota; class Betaproteobacteria; order Neisseriales; family Neisseriaceae; genus Neisseria; species Neisseria sp. HMSC70E02. The sequence goes on from NZ_KV838080.1 coordinate 22,480, forward strand.
TAAAGCGCTCACCATCGGCATTCAACAGAATACCGCCCTCGCCGCGCACACCTTCGGTAATCAACACGCCTGCACCTGCCACACCGGTCGGGTGGAATTGCCAGAATTCCATATCTTCCAACGGAATGCCCGCACGGGCGCAAATACCCAAACCGTCGCCAGTGTTCATATAGGCATTGGTGGAAGACGCATAAATACGACCGCCGCCGCCGGTAGCAAACATCACGGCTTTAGCATGGAAAATATAAACTTCGCCGGTTTCCATTTCCATGGCGGTCACACCGACGACGTCGCCGTTTTCATCACGAATCAAATCTTGCGCCGTCCATTCCACAAAGAATTGCGTATTGGCACGGACGTTTTGTTGATACAGGGTATGCAGCATCGCATGACCGGTACGGTCGGCAACCGCGCAGGCACGTTCTACCGCGCGCTTGCCGTGTTCGGCAGTATGACCGCCGAAAGGACGCTGATAAATTTTGCCGCTTTCAACGCGGTCAAAAGGCATACCCATGTGCTCCAACTCAATCACTGCTTCAGGCGCGGCGCGACACATAAACTCAATCGCATCTTGGTCGCCCAGCCAGTCGGAACCTTTCACGGTATCGTACATATGCCAGTCCCAACGGTCCTCCTGCACATTACCCAGCGAAGCGGAAATACCGCCCTGCGCCGCTACAGTATGCGAACGGGTCGGGAACACTTTAGACAAAACGGCACAATTCAGACCAGATTTGGATAATTGGAGGGCTGCGCGTAAACCTGCACCACCACCGCCGACAATCACGGCATCAAACTTGCGAACAGGAAAACCCATACTTACCCCCAAATTACTTTAATTGAATACACCAGGCAGCCGACCAGCCAAACGATGGTGGCAACCTGCAAAAACAAACGCACGCCGAAGGGTTTGATATAGTCCATCCACAAATCGCGGATACCCACCCAAGCGTGCAAAAATACGGCGATAAAGCTGACTTGAGTGAACACTTTCACCCAAACTTGATCGAAAAATGCCTGCCATGCCGAATATTCTTTAGGCAGGGTAAACAGAATCACTAAAAGCGCGACGGTATAGATCAACATGATAACCGCAGTCGCACGCTGCATCGCCCAATCGCGCAAACCGTAATGGGCACCGGTCAATTTACGCTCTACCATAACAACGCTCCCAAAACGACGGTCAGCACCAATGCGGCAGCAAACACCAATTTGGCGGTATTGCGCGCAGTATTCAGCTCAAGGCCTTTGTGTGCATCCAAAAATAAAAAACGGATACCGGCGAGAAAATGGTGCAGATAAGCCCATAACACGCCGATTAAAATCAACTTAACCAAAGGATTGGAAACGATGGCACGGTAAGTTTCAAACGCCGACTCGCGGCTCAACGTACCGGACAGGAGATACAGCAAAACGGGAAGCATTATAAATAACCCTACCCCGCTGATGCGGTGCAAGATGGAGACAATTCCCGGTATAGGCAACCGTATATTGGGAATCTCCAAAAAGACAGGACGCGGTTTGACGGACATAGCCAGTTCCTCTGTATTTTTTTATCAGCTCAAAACCAATAACTCAAATTACATCGAGTTACATAAACTATAATTTACCTGTTTTATCCGATTTTGAACAGTCTAATTTATAAACAATCTAATAAATTTTACCAAAAAACATCATAAACTGTACCAATAACAAAACACTATCCATTAATAATTGAACCAATACCGCTTCAACTGCCGTTCGGCAACCTCCATATGGCTTTCACGCCCTGAAATACCATCTTAATATCTTTGTTTTTATAATATATAAATAGAAATAAATATTATTTTTATAATCCAATAACCACAAAATTCGAATATAAATCGAACTGCAAAAACATTACATTCAACGCCTGCGATCGGTATGTTTCAGACGACCTCTTCAGCGCCTATCACAAAACTGCACTATACTGACATTTCTTTGCCTTACTCCGTTTTATACTTTGCCCGCATTACGGCAAACCCTTCCCACTCAATTACTGTGAGGCTTATTATGAAACATTCCGAAGAAAAACAATACACCCATTCTTCCGATCCGGAAAACTTTATCCCCAAATTCAGAAGGCGCAATTTGGATAAAACGGGTTTTCTCAATAAGCTCGCCCGTTTTGCAGGCCGGTTGGGCGAACCCATCGTACGCCAGTTGTATGCGCTGTATTATCTTTGGGACTCCCCTTACACCCCCAGACGCGCCAAGATGATTATCGTCGGCGCATTGGTTTACTTCCTCAGCCCTATCGACAGCATTCCCGATTTGCTGGGTCCTTTGGGATTCAGCGACGACATTGCCGTTATTACTTTGGTGTACAGCCAGATGAAAACTTATCTGACGGAAGACATCAAAGAGCGGGCAAGACTGGCAACCGAGAAGCTGCTGCGTAAAACATCATAAATATCAGCATCCAAAACAAAAGGTCGTCTGAAAATTTTCAGACGACCTTTTGTTTGAAATGAGAAACTTATTTCAACGGAGTCATGTTCATGACTTCCATCAGGAAGTTGGTAAATGCCGGATTAGAAGGCTTGTTACCCATATTTTTCCAGCGTTGCTGCCATCCGCGCAGGGCGTTTTGGATATACAGTTTGGATTGTTCGGTATTGATTTCGCCTCGTTGGCTGTCAACGGCAGAACGCAGATAAACCTCATATACGCTGTCATCCACGACATTACGGCCGACAAGCTGGATACGGAACTTGTTCAGATATTGGGCAGCTTGAACTTTGGTCATTTTTCCTTGGCTGACCTGATAGCTCAAACGCGTCGCCTCATCGCGGATTTTTGAAACATCACTCCAATGCGAAGAAGCCAAACTGAACGCCGCAGATTTTTCACCCTTAGTCGTTTTAACATTAGGCTTAACATTAGTCGGACGGACAGGCACTTCTTGCAAGCTTGGGACATAAATGGTCTCACAACCGGCAAGTGCCGCCAACGCAAATAAGATGGGAATATATTTTTTCATGTCTACCATTATAATCAGGATTATCCAGATAACCAAATTCTATATCAATCTGACTTTTTCTGTTGACTGAATTACAACAACTTTCGCCTTACATTCCAATCTTTACACGATATGGTGGTTTATAGTGGACTAACTTTAAACCAGTACGGCGTTGCCTCGCCTTGCCGTACTACCTGTACTGTCTGCAGCTTCGTCGCCTTGTCCTGATTTAAATTTAATCCCACTATAAATCCATTTTTGCGCCACACCATGCCGCAAGACCGCAAAAAAGACCGCCGAAGCGGTCTTTTTCATCACTTATTTTCTCCCAACCCTATTATGCCAAATCGGCAAACAGAGGCGTAGAAAGATAGCGTTCGCCATAAGAAGGCAGCAGCACGACAATCAGTTTGCCTTCGTTTTCAGGCTGTTTGGCAAGCTGCAGCGAGCTCCATACTGCCGCACCGGAAGAAATACCGACCAAAATACCTTCTTTTTCCGCCATCGCGCGGGCGGTTTCAAACGCCGCTTCGTTCGGAACTTGGGAAACGCTGTCATATACCTTGGTATTCAACACGGTAGGGATAAAGCCGGCGCCAATACCTTGAATCGGGTGCGGACCTTTTTCGCCACCGCTCAACACCGGAGAAGCTTCAGGCTCGACGGCAACGACTTTGACTTCGGGTTTGTATTTTTTCAACACTTCACCCACGCCGGTAACCGTACCGCCCGTACCGACACCCGCCACAAAAATATCAACTTTACCGTCAGTATCGCGCCAAATTTCTTCGGCGGTCGTTTCGCGGTGGATTTGCGGGTTCGCCTCGTTATCGAATTGGCGCGGCATGAAATAAGTATCGGGATGCTCGTCCACCAAGGCTTGTGCTTTTGCAATCGCCCCTGCCATACCTTCGGACGCAGGAGTCAAAATCAATTCCGCACCGAACGCACGCAGCAGCATTTTGCGTTCTTTACTCATGCTTTCAGGCATCGTGATTGCCAGCTTGTAGCCGCGCGCCGCGCACACCATTGCCAAACCGATACCCGTATTGCCGCTGGTCGCTTCCACAATTACAGTATCCTTACCGATTTTGCCCGCTTTTTCGGCGGCTTCAACCATTGCTTCGGCAATGCGGTCTTTCACGCTGCTGCCGGGATTGAAAAATTCCAGTTTGACGGCGACTTCGGCTTTCAAACCTTCAGTCAGACGGTTTAATTTGACCAACGGGGTGTTGCCGATCAGCTCGGTAATGCTGTTTGCAATCTTCATTTTCTACTCCAGATTTTGATGTGATATGACCTGTATATTAAAGACAGGTCGTCTGAAAAACCAATATCGAATGTTTCTTTATTTATAACTTTTGGTTGTTTGGCTTGATGCGTCCTAATGAAGTCCGATTTCTCCGACTATCGCCCCCGTGACTAAAGTCTGCATGACCAAAGCCATCAGCCAGCCCAGTCTGAGTTGCGCTTTACTGAACACCGCCGGCGACTGCTTGGCAATACTTCTGCGGTGCAGATAAAAAACCGCCATCATGACAAACTGCAAAACAAACCAATAAACAGGCTTGAGCGCGTACAGTTTCAACAAAGCCGGAAACGTAAAAGCCAAAGAACGGCCCGGCATCAGAAAATACAATATCGCGGCAATCGACACAAAAGCCAAAGTCATCAATACATTGCTGACGGCAAACACGCTCAAAAACGGATGCTGCAAATCCGCCTGCCAAAAACCAGTATCCGCCTGCTTTTTCCAATGAAAAGCAAAGAAAAACACACTGGCAAAAGTCAGATAAAAATGCGGGACAAACAACGGACCGACATGGGTAATCCCCCACATTCCCGGCAAAAGCTGCGATCCCAAAGTCGACACGCCCAGCCACAAAACAACCGAAGCCCAAAACCACTGGAACATTTCAGCGCGGAAAATCAATCCAAAAAACACCAGCCCATAAGCAACAACGGCGAGAAAATCCAAATTCGTCCAAATCATGAATACTGCAACTCGCCTTCAAAAACCGTTTGAACAGGCCCGGTCATCAAAACGTCCTCACCATGCGACCAAGTAATAAACAAATCCCCGCCCGGCAGCGAAACCTTCACAGGCACGCCTTCCGCCAACAGCCCCAACCGGACGCCCGCAACCACAGCCGCACAAGCCCCCGTACCGCAAGCCTGCGTTTCACCCACACCGCGCTCAAATACGCGCAGGCGGATAGATTCCCTATCGACAATCTGCATAAAGCCGACGTTGACACGTTCCGGAAACTGTTCGTGCGACTCAATGGCTTCTCCCCAATGAGCCACGGGCGCAGTCTGAACATCCTCCACCACAATCACAGCATGAGGATTGCCCATATTCACACAACTGACCTGCACCGTTTCCAAACCGACCATCACCATATGCGTCAAAGCATCATCTGCTTCGTCAGGAACCGGTACAAACGGAATTTCAGACGACGTAAAGCGCGGTTTGCCCATATTCACGGTCACCAAACCATTATCCAACAGCTTGGGAATAATCACGCCCTTAGCCGTTTCCACCAAAATTTCCTTTTTATCGGTCAAACCTTTATCCGCCACAAATCGGGCAAAACAGCGCGCGCCGTTGCCACACTGCTCCACCTCGCTGCCGTCCGCATTGAATATACGATAACGGAAATCCACCGCATCGGAAGAAGGCTTTTCCACCAACAGCAACTGATCGAAGCCCACCCCTCTAAAACGGTCGGACCATTCGGCAAGCGGCGCAGTCAGCGGATCAAAATCCTGCCCGATACCGTTTACCACCATAAAATCATTGCCCAAACCGTGCATTTTGGTAAATTTCAAGGTTTTCATTGTTTTTTCCAGAATTCGTTATCGATTAAATAGGGAGCGAATATCCAAATATTCTTAACCTTTTTACTTTGCAGAAAAATCCGTCTGAAGGGTCGTCTGAACAGCATTCTACACTATATATATGCTATATCGCAGATTTTCCCGACTTCATACCGCCATACGCCGATATCCTTATTATCCATACAGTCTTAATGCTTCTTTCTCCCACCTTAATCAAAGCTAACGTCCTCAACCGAATAAAAACGATATAATTCAATAAGAAAGTCGCCACATTCGGCTTTAGTTTCATAACATCATTGCCCATCCGAGGCAAAACCACGCCTTTCTGTTACCGTCTGCAATCAGGTTCATACTCATAGCGAGGAAATGCCATGAAACCCTCAATTCCCCTCATCCTTCTCTCTTCCACACTCTGCGCCTGCACCGCCGGCACGCCTGGTATGTCCATCGGTTTAGGCATAGGAACCGGTATCGGACACCATGTCGGACTCGGTACTTCCGTCAACATCCCGATTACCTTAGACAAAAATAAAACCACCCCAAACAACACTGGCGGTATCAATATTATTGACGAACAAATCGTGACTTATTTCGATACACACGGCAATCCCAGCAACAGCGCCGTCAAGGGCGGCTACTACCGTCAACTGAAAAACAAACGAGGCGATCAATATACCGTACAAGATTTTTACAGCGACAACAGTCGGAAGCGGACAGACCCCTATACCTTAAGCCGCAGCCAACTGATGCAATTCCGCGCCACACCAAACAACGGCTCACTCACCACATACGCCTATAACGGCACCGTAATGCAACACCAAGAGTTCCGCAACGGCAAACTTGTCAACGCCAAATATTAGACAAAATAGCATCCCGACATGCCAACCACGCCTGTTGCCATTTGCGCCCTATTGGTTTCAAACACAACTATTCACAAAATAAATACTTTTAACATTCAACTATTTGTAATATTACTACGCCTCATCTGAAAAATAATATTGACACTTTTTTTTCAGACGCTATAATGCACCCCATTCCCCGATAGCTCAGTCGGTAGAGCGACGGACTGTTAATCCGCAGGTCCCTGGTTCGAGCCCAGGTCGGGGAGCCAAATTTCAAAAGCCTGAACATAATGTTCAGGCTTTTTTGTTTACCAATCCTACTTTGGTTTCTTCAGGATCCTTCTTCGGATGCTTCCCCAATCCCAGCATCCTTGCACCCGTGTCCCACACACACCAAACATTAATCAAAATTTATACAAATCAATAATTTAATAAACAGATATCAAATGAAGCATACCCTGATCATTCACATAGATAAAAACATTATTTTTTCTAAATACATATATTGAAGAATTCTTCTCACATAGCCAATCGCACTTTTCAGCAAAATTCAGCCAGTCTTCAATACCCGAGAATTCTGAAAACAAATCATTTAAAACTACAGATTTGGCATTTGTGTTCTCAAAATTTATCTGCATACCTATTATTTTTTTATTTTCTAACGAGAACATTATATTTTCATAATTATCTAAAAATATTTTTGATTTTTTAGAAATCCTCATAGGATTTAATACAAAACCTTTGATTTCTTGGCAAATATCTTCTTGATCATCCCCTACATGAAGCTTACCAATCCTTCCGCTTTCAACAACATCGCTAACTAAATACAGTTCACATCGATTCATCACCACTTCCTCACACACAAATTTGGTCTAATATCCACTAAAACTTTTTAATCAACAACCTTATCTATATCGATATCATGAATTTTCAATTCTTCTAATAAACCCAGGTCGTCTGAAATTTTTCAGACGACCTTTTCACAACCTTTTTTGAGTACCAAACAATACATATAAAATTTATTAAACAGGGGTATATCTAGGCAAAGAATTTATCTCCGTAGCCATCCATTCTTTGGTTGTAATTAACTTAGTCACCTCAACAGGCAGAAATTCCAGATACTCCAACTTCAAATCATTAGCCTTTTGTCGAAATTTTTCCGAAACAATCAAAGAACATTTAGTCTCATGTTTAATATCAAATAAATCGTAATCACAATTATCCAAAATGCTCATTTTGAGTAATTCATCAACTCCATAAACCTGCTCATATTCACATTCTTTAAGATTTACAACTTCTTCCAGTTCTAACTTATCTGTTGTCATCGCATAATAAACACGATTTGATATGATATTTTTTGTTTTCCCATTCATATATTTTACAGGTTTTATTTGTAAAATATTTGTCTTCATTCCCTCTAAACACCGCATAAATTCTTGGGTAATGATATAAGTGTATTCAGATAAACTACGTACAGGGTAGTCATATTCCCTTAAATTAGAGACCAAAATGAGATTATCAGGAAGTATAATTTTTTTACGCTTCCGTGTTATTCCCGCATACCAGGGAAGAGAACCATATTCCACCTTAAAATCGTTCAGTTGGAAGGAGGGGAGCAACTCCTCTGGCAGTAGATAATTATTGTAAAACCCAATCCCGCATGGGATGTTGTGACTGATAGTCAAATAATAAAATTTCATCATTGAAAATCCTAACCCAATCTTTCCAGATATTGGTTTGGCAAAAATGGGGCAGACAGTCTGCTTTTCTCATTCATTTCTAAAACTCCCTTATATCACTAACTAAATACGGTCCGCATCGATTCATCACCACTTCCTCACACACAAATTTAGTCTTATACCCACTAACCTTTTTAATTAGCAACCTTATCTATATCGATATCAGAAATTTTCAATTTTTCTAACAAACCCAGGTCGTCTGAAATTTTTCAGACGACCTTTTTTGCTTTTTTATAGTGAATTAAATTTAAATCAGGACAAGGCGACGAAGCCGAGACAGTACAGATAGTACGGCAAGGCGAGGTAACGCCGTACTGGTTTAAAGTTAATCCACTATAATTCGACCAGCCGCCGCCCAATGCCTTATACAGCGACACCAGCATCTGCGCCCTTGCCAGCCGCGCCGCAATCAGGTTTTCCTGCATTTGGCCTTCGGCGATATGGGCTTTGAGGGCAACATCCAGCGTTTTGTAGCCGTTGCGGAACATTTTTTCCGTATCGGCAGCATGGCGTGCTGCCTGATTATGGGCGGTTTGCAGCAGTTCGGTTTGACGGCTTAGCGATTCCACGCCTTGATATGCGCTGTCCACTTCGCCCAGCGCGGTCAGGAGCCGTTTGTCGTATTCCAGCAATGCCGTCTGAAGGCGTGCGTCGGCAGCTTTGATATTGGCTTTGATGCGGCCGTTGGTGAACAGCGGCGTCTGTATGCCCACCGACAGCAAACTTGCCCAGCCGGTCAGAGAACGGTCGCCGTCCACACCGATGCGCCCGCCCTGCCCCATAAAGCTGATGGTGAAGCGCGGCAGCAAATCGGCTTTGGCACTGGCGAATTTGGCGGCATAGACATTGACTTGAGCCGCCTGTGCGCGCAGGTCGGGGCGGCGTTCCAGCAAGCCTTGAGGCGTCTGCCCGCCCGGCGCGGAGGGTTGGCGCGCCAACACATCGACAGACGATTCGGGCAGCGTAAACGTTTGCGGCACGTTGCCGGTCAAAACGGCGATACTGCGCACATAAGCGGCGTATTCCGCCGCTATCGTGGCGCGTTTGGCTTCCGCCGCAGTCAGTTGCACTTTCGCCTCGTTCACTTCATAGCCGCTGACATGTCCCGCCTTAAACCGACCTTCGATGTAGCGCACCATCCGCCGCAAAGTGGCAACGGTTTGGTCAGCGGTTTTCAGACGGCCTTGTGCCGCACGTACTTTGAAATAATTGTCGGCAATATCGCCCGCCACCAGCATTTGCGCGCCATACGCCAGCTCTTGTTGTCCGAGCGCAGCATAACGGGCGGCATCGGCATCGCTTCGTTTCTTGCCGAAAATATCCGGCTCCCACGAAGCGGTCAGTCCGCCGTATAGGCTGGTGCCTGTGGACTCGATGGTATCGCCGTTTAAAGACGAGGCCTGCGGATAACGCGAGAGCAACGCCCTGGCATTACTGTCGAGCGGGCTATCCATTTTGCTGTAATTCGCCCCCGCCTTGCCACTCAGTCCGACGTTCGGCCCCAAATCGGCATGCGCCGCCCCCGCCACGGCACGGGCTTCGTTCAGACGGCTGACAGCGATTTTCACATCATGCCCCTGCGCCAAACCCTGCGCGATTAATCCGCTTAACACCGGATCGTTCCACTGCTGCCACCACGCCCCGATGTCCGCATCGCCCTTCGCCGCCGCATCCTGCGTAAATGTTTCGGGCAATTCAACCTGACTGTTTAACGGAACTTCTGTGTTTTTACAGCCTGCAAGCGCCAAGGCTGCGGCAATACACAATAAATGGATTTGATTGAATTTCATCGTATTTTCCTTTTTGAAAAGGTTTTAGCGTTCCGTGTTGGCGAAATTTGTTTCGCTCGTTTTCAGCGTGCGCCGCCTCTTGACGGGGCAACCTTTCAGACGACCTTTCAGAAGATTTTTTTGCGAAACCTAGGAACCTGAATGTAAGCCTGCGGCTTACTGCCCTCTCCCTAA
>NZ_KV838080.1:32945-59117 GCF_001838645.1 Neisseria sp. HMSC70E02
GCGGCTTACTGCCCTCTCCCTAACCCTCTCCCACCGGGAGAGGGGACAAAATTAGTTGAAAACTCTAAAAACGGTTGGGTTTCAGCATCCTCAATCCCTCTCCCGCGGGGAGAGGGGACAAATTGGTTGAAAATCCAAAAACGGTTGGATTTCAGCATCCTCAATTTCCTCTCCCACGGGAGAGGGAACAAATTGGCCGAAACCCTAAAAATGGTTGGGTTTCAGCATCCTCAATCTCCTCTCCCACGAAGAGAGGAGACAAAATTGGCGGGAAACCCAAAGCATGGTTGGGTTAATGAGGCATTAGATTTTCTTTCGAAAAATATGGGTATCAAAAAAGCCTTGAAACTTGGTGGCTAGACAAACCGTACCCTATCGAAGCTAACGCCTATAATAAATAGTCCGTATCAAGCATGGCAAGTTCACAGGACTTGCGCCTGATTCCACGATATAAAGCCTATATTCATGATAAACAGCAGGACGAAACCCATCGACTAGGTCGTCTGAAATCCAATTTCGCTTTTCAGACGACCTTGTGCCGTAAATTAATTCTGCAAATACAATGTTGCTTACCGCACAACAGCTTTTCCTACCGTTACGCCTTCTATACATCCTTCTCATGACAAGAATGCTACAATTGGCATATTTTTACCGTTATCGGACAGGTGTTTTATGCAGTATTTCTGCCTACTCATCCCCATCCTCATTGGCTATTTTCTTGACGAAATGACCGTCGGCGTCATTTTCGGCTCTATTTTATGGTTGTTTGCGCGGGAACTCGGCAAACCGCGTCAGGAAGAACATGATGCAAAACTGCAAAACCTGGAAAAAGAAATCGAGTTGCTGAAGCTGCGTTTGACGGCTTTGGAACACGAATCCGTTCATGATAAAGCAGAAGTTGGGCAGGCTAGGAAACTGCGTGCTGTTTTGTCCGAACATGCCGACGATATTCAGACGACCCCTGCGCCACTTCATGAGAAGGTTGAACCTATTGCAACTGCGGACAATGCGTCCGTCGAGCCGGTCGTCGCACCCTCTTTTTCTACACCTGTTCCCCCTGTTTCCGCCGAACCTTCCGTGCAGCCCGAACCTGCTCTGTACGCAGACAGCGTAGAAACACCTGCCCAAGTTTCCGCTATTCAAGAAGACGAACGCAAACAAGACGCGCCTGTCCTGCAAACGTCGTCTGAAAACGAAGCGCCGATGCCGTCTGCAAATACATCAGAAAACATCGACGCAGATTCTCGTGAAACCGTTATCCATAAAGAGGAAGGTTTCGATTTCAAATTCTCCGAAAATCCCATTGTTGCTTGGTTCCTGCGCGGCAATCCGCTGCTGAAAACCGGTATCGTGGTGCTGTTCCTCGGCTTGGCATTCCTTTTGCGCTATGCTTCCGAGCGGATTTATGTACCGGTGGAAATGCGTTACCTGACTGTGGCAGGCGCGGGTCTGGCGGCGGTTATCGGCGGCTGGAAGCTGCAAAGCCGCAAACGCGAATACGGCTTGGTGTTGCAAGGCTTCGGCGTGGCGGTGATGTATCTGACCTCTTTGGCGGCGTTGAAACTGCATCCGCTGCTGCCTGCACCGATCGTATTCGTACTGATGGTGGCGATGGTTGTATTGATGGCGTTGTTGGCAATCAGGCAGAACGCGCAGATTATGGCGCAGGTCGCCTTGGTCGGCGGTCTGGCGGCGCCCATCCTGGTATCGGACGGCAGCGGCAATTATTTGGTGCTGTTTTCCTACCTTTCCCTGCTCAATGCCGGCGTAGCGGCGATTGCTTGGTTTAAGGCATGGCGGCCGCTGAACCTGACGGGTTTCGCCGGAACTTTCGCCATCGCCGCGTTGTGGGGCATGCAAAGCTATACGCCGCAGCATTTCGCCACCACCGAGCCTTTCCTGATTTACCACTGGCTGCTCTACACCTTCATCGCCTATCTGTTCGCCCGCCGCAAGCTGATGGAAAGCCGCGAAGACACGCTCGCACCCGTTGCCGACAATGCGACGCTGGAAGAAATTTGGAACAGCATCTGCTCCCACGGCCTGCGCGTCCACGTCCTCGACCATACTTTATTGTTCGGCACGATGGCGGCGGCGTTCGGACTGCAATACCGCATGGTGGAACACTGGCCGTCTGCGGACGCATTCTCCGCGCTGGGCTTCGCCGCCGTTTACGGACTTGCCGCGCTGATGCTGAAACGGCAACAGGGTTTGTATATCCTGCGTCAGGCGTTTTTTGCCCTGTCGCTGCTTTTCCTCACGCTCGCCGTTCCGCTTCACTTTGAACGCGGCAACACCGTCATCCTGTGGACGGTAGAATCCGCGCTCGTGTATTTCTTCGGGCTGCGCCAACAGCGTCCGCATATGCGTTTGGGTGCGCTCGTCGTTTATCTGCTGGCGGCGCTGACCCAACTGAGCGGTTATCAGGAGGGAGGATCCACCATCCTGCACGGTCAATGGTTCACCACCCTGCTGACCCTGTTCGGCGGCGCGGCAATTTACCTGCAGTGGCACCTCTACCGCCGTAAAGGCTCGGCGCAATGGGAACAGACGCTTCAAAACGCAACCCTCTGCGCCGCCCTGCTCTACACATCCATCCTGCCTTTACTGTTTTTCGCGGAACGCGGCAGCATCATCATTTTCTCTGCTTTGGTGGCAGCTTGGGCGTTCTGCCGAGGCAAAGGCAAGTCGGACGTGTTCAGCACATTCGCCTTGGGCAATGCAATCTTTATCCTGCTCTTCCAAGCCTCGATTAATAATGAATCCAACGGCTTCCTGACACACTGGCACCTCTTTGCCGCCGCGCCACTGCTGTTTGCTGCAGCCTACAGGCTGCAATATCCGCGCGTCCAAACCGAAGCATCGGAAAACCAAGACAAACAAGACCAAACCCTCCCGTTCTCGCAGATTGCAGGCTGGGCCATCCTCGTTATCGCCCTGATGTTGGGCGGCTTCGCCACCTATACCCAATGGACGGGCGAAGAAACCCTGTTCATCGAGCTTTGGGCATTGCCGATATTCACCACCTTGCTGTTGCTTGCCAACCGTTTGAACTGGAAAGAGCTTTTTCAGACGACCTTGGCATTCCTGCCCCTATTTGCCCTGCACTTCATCGGCTATCACCTCGAACACCTATGGACAGCCGCCGCAGCCCTGCCGCTTGCCGCCGCCACCGTGTTGAACTTCGTCATCCTGAATAACCGCCAAACCCATGCGCCTATCGGCTTGCACAAACTTAACATCATCCTGATCGGCATCCTTTGGTCGCTTTGGGCAGGAATGTATGTCGGCGATCGTCTCGACGGCGTTTGGTCGCAGCTCTCGTGGCTTGCCGTACCGCTGATCATGTGGGTCGTCCTTCATACGCAGCGGCAGCTCGTCTTTTTCAGACGACATCAAGCCACCTATCAGCATTTCGCCCTGCCGATAGCCGCCCTTGCCGCCGCAAGTTGGATGATATGGACAAACTTCTCCACTCCGTTCCAACCTGCGCCGTTGCCGTATATCCCGCTGCTTAACCCGCTGGAGCTCGCCTGCGCCGGAATGCTGTGGTTCGCCCTGAAGTCCCTGCCCGAAGCCCTGCCTTTGGAATACCGTCGCGTGAACGCGCCCGGCGTCGCCGCACTCGCGTTCATGGTCATCAGCGCGGGCGTGATGCGCCTGTGGCATTTCTACGACGGCATCACTTGGCGCCTCGACATCATGCTCCAATCCTTCGGCCTGCAAGCCAGCCTCTCCGTCGTGTGGGCAGTGACCGCCATCATCCTGATGGTGTACGGCAACCGCCGCAAACTGCGCCCCTTCTGGATAACCGGCGCAGCACTGATGGCGATTGTCGTCGTCAAGCTCTTCCTCATCGAGCTTTCCAACAGCGGCGGCATCGCCCGCATCGCCTCCTTCATCATCGTCGGCGTGCTGCTGCTCTTGGTCGGCTGGTTCGCGCCCGTTCCGCCCAAAGCAGTGGAAAACGAAGAGGACAAAGCATAGCCCAGTCCCCAAAGAAAAGGTCGTCTGAAAACCGACAGCAAGTTTTGCTAGAATATTTTCAGACGACCTTCAGGCATCCCGAATCCAACCCGGCATGGCAGAAAATCCGACCACTTTTGTCAGGCCTGCTTCAATCTGAGCGTGCTTTACCGATTATTGATGGATTAAAATACACATACAAAATGAAACAGGCTAAAGAGGAGATTAGAAATGCCCAACCGCAGCGAACTTCCGTTGATTTATTCCTGTTCCGGATGTTCTGACGTAGCGCAACTTGCCAACAATACCGCCGTAGCACTCGATCACGCCGGCGAATTTGAAATGTCGTGCATTTCCGGCGTAGGAGGCAAAGTTGCACCTTTGGTACGCAAAGCGCAGTCCGGCAGGCCGATGCTGGTCATCGACGGCTGCCATCTGCATTGCGCCAAGTCGTGTTTGGAAAACGTAGGCGTCGAAATTTCAGAAGAACACCACGTCAAACTCTATGATTTGGGCTACAAAAAGCGTTTTGGCAAAAGCTATGACGAAGCGGCGGTAGAAGAAGTCTATCAATATGTCTTAACTAAAAAACACAATGTGTTAAGCAACTAGCCACCTTTTCCCCAAGCAATCCGTCTGCAAAACCTTCAACACAAACCCGAACGGATGACAACCGTTTCAAAACAAAGGTCGTCTGAAAACCGATAGCAAGTCTCGCTAAAGCGTTTTCAGACGACCTTTTTTAATAGGGAGAACGTTACCGCCCGATTGCCAACTTGTTCAATATCTTGAAGGGGAAAAACAATTGCTGCTTAGACGGTACAGCGGGCTTACAGGTTTCAACTTCATGTTCAATATTATAAAATCCATCACCTTCCCGACATTCGCACCGCCCCATGAACTACGCCCTAGATGCCCTATGGTGGAAACTCACCAACCCGTCCGTCCGCGCCCTCGCCACCCTGCTGACCGCTCCGCCGCTTTGGCAAAGCGGCTGCGAATTGAGCGTCCGCACACTATTGGGCGAACACGGCTTCCGCTATCTTTTGGATTTGGACGGCAATCCCTCCCCCTTAGACGACTATCTCGCCGAACACGCCCCCTTCGGCAACCGACTCGGCATCTACGCCGAACGCCTGCTCGTATTTTGGTTCGCCCATGCACCGCATACCGAATTGCACGCCTATAACCTGCCCGTGTTTTCAGACGACCTCACGCAAGGCGCCGCCGATTTGATCGCCTCCATCAACGGCAAACCCTATCATATCGAACTGACCTGCAAATATTACGGCAGCGGCAGCGGCAAATCCGCAGACCTGTGCGGACTCAATTCCAAAGACACCCTCGCCGCCAAAGCCGCCAAACTGCCCCGCCAACTCGCCCTGCTTCAATCCCACGAAGGCAGCGAAACCCTGCGGCAAAACCGCCTCCCCGACGCGCCGAAACCCGCCTCAATCATACGCGGCATCGGCTTTTTCCCCGTCGGCGCAGATTCCGCCGAAGCCCCGCTGAATCCATACTGCTGGCGCGGCGTCTTTATCCGAGACTGGTCGGCATATCCGACCACCGAGGGCGCACACTACCACCTCATCGACCGCATGGCATACCTTGCCCCCGCCCGCGTCGCCGAGGCGCAAACCCTGTCCGACCGAGACGTCCGCCAAATCGAAAGCGGCTTAATCGCCAAACTCGAATTGCGCCCCGACGGCTTTTGGCATGAAATCGAACGCATCATGAAGGTCGTCTGAAACCTGATTCAACGTTTTCAGACGACCTTTCCAGTATAATCCAAGCCTTTTCCCCCGATTGCGAACCCACCATGACCCCGATCCAACTCGACCATACCGCCAAAGTGCTGGCTGACATGCTGACTTTCAAACAGCCTGCCGATGCCGTTCTGTCCGGCTACTTCCGCGAACACAAAAAACTTGGCCGCCAAGACCGCCACGAAATCGCCGAAACCGCCTTCGCCGCCCTGCGCCATTATCAAAAAATCAGTGCCATCCTGCGCCGTCCGCATGCCCAGCCGCGCAAAGCCGCGCTTGCCGCGCTCGTTCTCGGCAGAAGCACCAACATCAGCCAAATCAAAGACCTGCTCGACGAAGAAGAAACCGAGTTCCTCAGCAGCCTCAAAGCACGCAAAACCGAATTTTCAGACGACCTCCATACCACCGCCGAATTGCCGCAATGGCTGGTGGAGCACCTGCAAAAACATAACAGCGACGAAGAAATCCTCGCCTTCGGCCGCAGCATCAACCAAGCCGCGCCGCTCGACATCCGCGTCAACACGCTCAAAGGCAGACGCGACAAAGTGCTGCCGCTGCTTCAAGCCGAAAACCCCGATGCAGAAGCCACGCCCTATTCCCCTTGGGGCATCCGCCTGAAAAACAAAATCGCCCTCAACAAACACGAATTGTTTTTAGACGGCACGCTTGAAGTCCAAGACGAAGGCAGCCAGCTCCTCGCCCTGCTCGTCGGTGCCAAACGCGGCGAAATTATTGTCGATTTCTGCGCCGGCGCAGGCGGCAAAACCCTCGCCGTCGGCGCACAAATGGCAAACAAAGGCAGAATATACGCCTTCGACATCGCCGAAAAACGCCTTGCCAACCTCAAGCCCCGCATGACCCGCGCCGAACTGACCAACATCCACCCCGAACGCATCAGCAGCGAACACGACAGCCGCATTGCCCGCCTGACCGGCAAAGCCGACCGCGTTTTGGTCGATGCCCCCTGCTCCGGCTTAGGCACGCTGCGCCGCAACCCCGACCTCAAATACCGCCAGTCGCCCGAAACTGTCGCCAAACTTTTGGAACAGCAACACAGCATCCTCGATGCCGCCGCCAAACTGGTCAAACCGCAAGGCAGGCTGGTTTACGCCACTTGCAGCGTATTGCCCGAAGAAAACGAAATGCAGGTCGAACGCTTTTTGGAAGAACACCCGGAATACGAACTCCTCGACTGCGCCGACCTGCTCGCCGGTTTGAAAATCGATTTGAACACCGGCAAGTACCTGCGCCTCGATTCGGCAAAACACCAAACCGACGGATTCTTCGCCGCCGTTTTGCAACGCAAGGAATAAATGTTCAAACAAGGCGTAAACACACGAAAGGTCGTCTGAAAACCTGATACTAGGTTTTCAGACGACCTTTTTGGCGCAGATTAAAACGAATTTAATCGGGCAATGCCCGTTTGCCGAAATCCTCGAACGATAAAGAAGAGAACGGGCAAAGCATCCCGTTTCCCTAAAATCCAAACATACAAAAAGGTCGTCTGAACATTTTCAGACGACCTTTTGCGTTGTTGAAACTTAAGCCAAAGAAGCGTTTACAAATGCAGTCAATTGACCTTTTGCCAAAGCGCCGACTTTGGTGGCGACGTTTTCGCCGTTTTTGAACACCATCAGCGTCGGGATACCGCGTACGCCGAATTTGGCGGGGGTGGCTTCGTTTTCGTCGATGTTGAGTTTGACGACTTTCAGACGACCTTCAAATTCGGCGGCGATGTCGTCCAAGATCGGAGCGATCATTTTGCAAGGGCCGCACCAAGGTGCCCAGAAGTCGAGCAATACGGGTACGTCGGATTTCAAAACGTCTTGTTCGAAATTTGCATCGGAGGTGTGGATAATCAGTTCGCTGCTCATGAGTTTTTCCTTTTTGTGTCAAATTGAATCAGATGTTGTGCAGGATAGGGCTTGGGGCTGAAAATTTCAAGTGTCGCAAAAGTGTAATAGCTTTTTTGTAAGGTTGCCATCGGGATTGGCTAATGTTTTTCAGACGACCTATCTGACAGTTCAACCTGCCCTAAAGCTCATCAGATGGCGCGTGTAATCGCTGGAAGGGTTGGCAAATACGGTTTCGCAGCCGCCCTCTTCGACGACTTTGCCGTCTTTCAAGACCATCACGCGGTGCGACAGGGCGCGGATGACGGCGAGGTCGTGGCTGATGATGATGAGGCTGAGACCGTATTGTTTTTGCAAATCGGCGAGTAGCTCCAGAATCTGTTGCTGCCATTGTACGTCGAGCGCGCTGGTGGGTTCGTCCAAAACGAGGATTTTCGGGCGGACGATGATGGCACGGGCGATGGCGAGCCGCTGGCGTTGTCCGCCGGAAAAGGCGTGCGGATAGCGTTCGAGCGCGTCTTCGGGCAGCCCGACCTGCCGCAATACGTCTTGCACACGCTGCCGCATTTCTGCGCGGGACAAATCGGGTTCGTGAACGCGCAGGGCTTCGGAAACGATATTAAAGACGTTCATGCGCGGGTTGAATGCGCCGAACGGGTCTTGAAACACCATTTGGATGTCGCGCCTCGATTCGCGCGTCCAGGCTTCGCCGTTGATTTTCAGACGACCTTCCGCGTCGATAAGGTGCATCACGGCTTTTGCCAGCGTGGTTTTGCCGCAGCCGCTTTCGCCGATGATGCCCAGCGTTTCGCCCGCTTTCAAATCGAAGGAAACCGGCTCCAGCAGGGTTTTGCTGCGTTTTTTAAACCAGCCCGCCGTTTCTTTGACGGCAACGGAAAGCTGCTCCGCCTGCAAGACGGTGGCGGGCTTGTCCGCCAAAGGTACGACTTTGCGCGCGGCACCGGCGTTCAACAGCATTTGCGTGTATTCGTGTTGCGGACGTGCGAACACTTCCGCCGCTGCGCCCGTTTCGACAATGCGTCCACCGCGCATCACGGCGACGTCGTCTGCAAAGCGGCGGACAAGGTTCAGGTCGTGGGTGATGTAGAGCATGGTCATGTTGTGCGCCTGCTGCAAACGCGCCAACAAATCGAGAATCTGCGCCTGCACGGCGACATCCAAGGCGGTGGTCGGTTCGTCGGCAATCAGGAGCTTGGGTTCGGCGGCAACCGCCATCGCAATCATTGCCCGCTGCCGCTGTCCGCCGGAAAGCTGGAAGGGATAGGCAAAGGCTTTCTGCTCCGGCTCGCGGATGCCGGTTTCCGCCAAAAGTTCGACCGCCCTCGCCCATGCCTGTTTTTTGTCCAAACCCAGATGCAGGGTCAGCACTTCGGCAATCTGCGCGCCGACGCGCATCACGGGGTTGAGCGCGGTCATCGGTTCTTGAAACACCATACCGATTTCCCGCCCGCGCAGCTTTTGCAGGGCGCGTTCGGATTGGGTCAGCAAATCGTTGCCGTCGAATTTCAGAGTGCAACGCCTCCCTGTGGGACTGCCTTCAAACGACACCAGCGGATTCAGCCGCATAATGCCCTGCGCCAACACGGTTTTACCGCTGCCGCTCTCGCCGACCAATGCCAGTTTCCTGCCGGTCTGTACGGTCAGGCTGACATCGTGCAGGACTTGCTTGCCGGGGAAAAAGGCGTTTAGGTTTTCAATTTCAAGGATGGGTTTCGTCATGGTATCGAGGTCGTCTGAAAACGGAAAACGGGTGGAATCAAATCGGCAATACCCGCCGCACGGGCAGAAATCTTTACGAAGCAATAAGCCAATATCTGGTGATGAACAAAAAATGTGCCTAACAGACATCGACTTTCTGCTTTTCAGACGACCTCTGATTCAAACCCGCAAACCGAGGTCGTCTGAACGCTTAATTATTTCTGAAACTGCTCTTTCAACACCCGTTTCAACACTTTGCCCGTGGCGTTTTTCGGCAGTTCGTCTTTAAAGTAAATCTGTTTGGGGATTTTGAAATTCGCCAAATGTCCGCGCAAATGGGCGCGCACGTCGGCTTCGTCCAACGTTTCACCGTCTTTGAGTTGGATAAAGGCGATGATTTCTTCGTCGGCGTATTGGTCTTTCACGCCGATGACGGCTGCGGCTTCGACGGCGTCGAGTTTGTAAATCGCCTCTTCGATTTCGCGCGGATAAACGTTTTGCCCTTTGGAAATAATCAGGTCTTTTTTGCGGTCGACGATAAAGATAAAGCCGTCTTCGTCTATCGTGACAAAATCGCCTGTTTTCAGCCAGCCGTTGACGATGGCTTCGTCCGTGGCATCGCGCATAT
The DNA here is from genome assembly GCF_001838645.1 of Neisseria sp. HMSC70E02. Lineage (NCBI taxonomy): Bacteria > Pseudomonadati > Pseudomonadota > Betaproteobacteria > Neisseriales > Neisseriaceae > Neisseria > Neisseria sp. HMSC70E02. Next base: position 42,878 of record NZ_KV838080.1, read on the forward strand.
TCAGGTAGCCCTGCATGACCGAACCGCCTTTGACGATGAGTTCGCCCACTTCGCCCGTCGGCACTTCGACCAATTCGTCGTTGACGGCTTTGACTTCCAATCCGGGCAAGGCGATGCCGACGCTGCGGGCTTTTTGCCTTTCGGGCGTGTTGACGGCGACGACGGGCGAGCATTCGCTCAAGCCGTAGCCTTCCAAAAGCTTGGCACGCGGGAACTTCGCTTTAAAGTCGAGGATGGTTTGTTCCGCCAAAGGCGCGCCGCCGCTGATAAACAGACGGACGCGGTTGAACCATCTGAAATACCAAGGGATTTTCGCTTTGCTCATAGCGGTGTAAATCGCGGGTACGCCTAAAAACACGGTCGCGCGTTTGAATAAAACCTGTTTCAAAACATTGGAGAACGGGAAAACGGATTTCACCAAAATAATCGAACACGCCATATAAATCGGCAGCAACACCATAGCTGTCAGCGTAAAGCTGTGGAACATCGGCAGGAACACGACAAAGCGGTCGCGTTTGGTAATCTTAAAGATGCGCTCGATGCCTTCAAGGTTGGAGAACAGGTTGCCATAGCTGATCAATGCGCCTTTTGGGTGGCCTGTCGTGCCGGAAGTGTAAATAATATGCGCCAAATCATCGATTTTCGGTTGGCGGCTCAAATCGGGCGTACCCGAAAAACGGCGCGCTTCTTCAAAACGCACATCGGCTTCATCCGCCGCTTTCGCCTCGCCTATCCAAATGATTTTCTCGACGCGGGTCTGTTTCTTCAGCCCCTTCAACTCTTTCTGCAAACCTGCCGAAGCAAACATAAACCGCGCTTTGCAGTCGTTCAAAATATATGCGTATTCGTTGTTTTTCAAAAACGTATTCATCGGTACGGCAACCGCGCCGATGGCAGAGACGGCAAAATAGGCGCTGATAAATTCCGGCGAATTGGATACCGCCAAAGCCACTTTGTCGCCGAATTTGACGCCCATATTTTGCAGATATGCGGCTACGGCATCGACTTCCTGCTTGAGCGCGTGGTAGGTGGTTTTTTCTTTGTCGTTGAACACCGCAGTACCTTTGCCGTTTTTATGGCAGGCAGCGGCCAGCATTTCGTAGAAGTTTGTGTTGTGTGTTTGATTCATTTGAATTCTTCAAAAATTAAGTGAGTAAAATATTTTTGCGGTCGCACCCATAAACAGGTTTTTCGCCCTGAAAACAAGCTCGGCCTGAAAAGCCATCTATATAGCAGGAAAATGAACTATCGGCTATTTTTTATTCATCCGCAATACGGAAAATCATCCCCTCGCGCGCACGTCAAACGCCTGACGCAAGCCCTCGCCTATCATCACCAGCAAAAGCAGCATAACCGTCAGCGTACCGACGGTAGACAAGCCTATCCACCAAGCGTCCAAGTTGTCCTTGCCCTGCGCCAAGAGTTCGCCCAAGCTTGCCTGCGACGCGGGAACGCCCAAACCGAGGAAATCCAAGCTGGTCAGCGCAAGTACCGCGCCGGAGATGCGGAAAGGCAGAAACGCCAATACGGGCGTCAGGCTGTTGGGCAGGATGTGCCGCCACATAATCGCGCGGTTGCCCACGCCCATCGAACGCGCCGCCAAAACGTAATCTGCCTGACGGTTTTTCAAAAACTCGGCGCGGACGTAGTCCGACAGCCCCATCCAGCCGAACAGCGACAGCAACACCAGCAAAATCAGCAAACTGGGATTAAAAAACGAAGACAGGATAATCAGCAGATAAAGCTCCGGCATCCCGCCCCAGATTTCGATAAAACGCTGCATCAAAAGGTCGGTCTTGCCGCCGAAATAACCCTGCACCGCGCCGGTAATCACGCCGATTACGGTCGTTACCAAAGTCAGCGCAAGGGCGAACAGCAGAGAATCGCGGAATCCGTAAACCAAACGCGCCAAGACATCGCGACCGCGGTCGTCCGTGCCGAGCAAGTGCCTTTCGGACGGACTTGCAGGGTCGGGCTGCGTGTCGAAATCATTGAGCGTATCGGCATCGTAGGGATTGGGCAGATAAACGGCGTAATTGCCGTTTGACGTGATGTTGCCGCGTATCAGCGGGTCGAGGTAATCGGCAGGCGTGTCGAAATCGCCGCCGAACACGGTTTCGTTGTATTCGTTTACCAGCGGAAAATAATATTCGCCCTGATAACGTATCCACAAGGGCTTGTCGTTGCTCCATAAAGGCGCAAGCAGCGCGACGGCGAACAAAACGGCCAAAACCCGCAACGCGAACCAGCCGCGTTTGTGTTGCTTGAAGGCCTGCCAGTAAGAAGTTTGTTTATTCATAGCTTATTATTATGAAGCCGTCTGAAAATTTTCAGACGGCTTATACAATTAGTTTGAAAGAAAATTATGTGTTTCTAAAAGCGGATAATGCTAATTTCAATGCCTCAATTTCACGATCTTTTTGCAGTAACAGTTCATCTTTATGATTCAATATGAGCTGTAATTTTTCTAACTCTATGGCTGTTTCGTTGGCATAGTAATTACTGCTATGCTGACTGTTTTCACTAATTAGGCAAACCAAGTTTTTATCATCAATATTCAGTAACTCCATCAAATTAATACCCAATATGGCAGTAATTCGTTCCAACATTGGAATATTCAGTCTTGTTTTTCCCTGTTCAATTTTCGCATAGCCGTTGGTCGACATGTTCAATTGGGAAGCCATTTCTTCTTGGGTAAGATTGCTCAGTTCACGAACTTTTTTGACTTTTTCATTGATTTGCATAGTTTCCGCTCCAAATACTTTTTGGGTGGGTTATTGGAAAAACTTGTTGGTGGTTCGATTTTTTTCGATATTCTATCATGTAACTCGTATCGTTAATATGCCTTGTATGCGGGTGGGTTATAAAAAGGAAACAATATGTATGAATTAATTGATCCAGAATTCGTTACCAGTCAGAAAATAACAAGTATTTTCAGAAATGCCTATATTGATATTAAGGCAACAGAAAATACTCCCGATTCGAATCTATTTGAATGGCGCATAGTTTTAAGCCCAGATGCTGATACTTTGAGGGTTACACTTAATACCAAAAACCAACGATTGAGTATATGGGCCGGCACTATTTTAGGCGACTATAATGAATTTAAGACTAATGAACTCTTTATTTTGAATCTTATAAATAAAATGAACGAAGGTTTTTTGTTCCGATGCCACATTGATGGTCTAGAAGATTTAGATAAGTACGTTTTTTTAGCTAACATTGGCTATAGCTATGATAAAGGTTTTAATCCTGCTCAGTTTATTGAAGAATGTCGTTTCTTTAACCGTGGTTGGCCTCTACTCTTGGAACATTTAACTACTAAATTTAAAGAAGAAGGTATTTGGTAATGATTAATACACTAGACGCCATTGATGAGGTTTTGAAAAACTCCAACCCGGACGAGTGGCAAAGAAGTGAGGATTCAGGGCTGTTTGTTTATCATTTTGATGTCAATTTAAGGATTGAGCGCGATTCGAATTTCGAAGATTTTTATGAGGATTGGCTTCCTTCTACCCCATTTGATAATATATCGGGTAAAAAACCGGTTTATAAAGTCAAATATATTGTTAAATATAATCAAACGGAAATAGCTCATAAATTTCTGATACTAATTGATGGAGTATATGTACTTATACCGATACCAAAAAAATCCAATGATTTAGGAGGTAGTCTATTTGTTACTTCTGATGATGTAAATTTCGCAAAAATTGTAACAATATGCCCTCCAACGTTATCGCAAGAAATATCTCCAGTCAATGAATATATAAACAGATGTGGTTTTGATATTATTTGAATTTGTAAGTTAATTAATAGGTCGTCTGAATGAATTTTTTCAGACGACCTATTTCTGTCCGCCGAAATGAATGCGCGGATCGACCCACGAATAAGAAATATCCGACACCAATTTTGCCAGCAAACCCATCAGCGTGAACACATACAGCGTCCCCATCACCACCGGATAATCGCGTTTCATCACTGCCTCGTAGGAAAGCAGCCCCAGCCCGTCGAGCGAGAACAAGGTTTCAATCAGCAGGCTGCCAGTGAAAAACGCGCCGATAAAGGCAGCGGGAAAGCCGGTAATCAGCGGAATCATCGCGTTGCGGAAAACGTGTTTCCACAAAATCTGCTTTTCCGGCAATCCCTTGGCGCGGGCGGTATAAACATATTGGCGGCGGATTTCTTCAAGAAACACGTTTTTCGTCAAAACCGTCGTTACCGCCAGACTGCCCGCCACCGAAGCCGTAATCGGCAGCGCCATGTGCCACAGATAATCCTTAATTTTGCCCGCCCACGACAACGTATCGAAATCATCGCCGACCAAACCGCCCTGCGGGAACCACGCAAAAAAGCTGCCGCCGCCGAACAACACCAGCAGCACCAAACCCAACACAAACGGCGGTATGGTATAACCGACCAGCACCACCATCCCCGTTACCGCGTCAAAACGGCTGCCGTCGTGCACCGCCTTGGCAATGCCCAACGGGATACAAATCAAATAAGTCAGGAAAAACGTCCACAAGCCCAAACTCATCGATACCGGCATTTTCTGTTTGACCAGCTCGAACACGGTTTCATGATGGAAAAAACTGTTACCTAAATCAAAACGGGCAAACCGCCACACCATATCCGCAAACCGCGTCAACGGCGGCTTGTCGAAACCGTACAGCGCATTCAACGCCGCCAAATCTTCCGGACTGATGCGGTTGCCGTTTTTCATAATGTTGCCCGCCGTCGCATTCGCAGTCTCGCCGCTGACCGCGCCATGCGTCAACTGCTGCACCATCTGCTCCACCGGCCCGCCCGGCACGAATTGGATAACGGCAAAAGTAATCGCCAAAATCCCCAACAGCGTGGGGATTAAGAGTAATAGGCGGTGGAGGATGTAACGATACATGCTTGGGGTATTCCTCTATTTTGGTTTTAAGGTCGTCTGAAAAGTACGGATTGCTTTCAGACGACCTATACTTTTAATACTTGTAAAAAATTTAACTGATAAGCCAGCTAATAAACCTATCCAGCAAATCTTTCTGATTATTGCCAGCCGCTTCGACCATTTCCAATGTCAAACTATCCGGCCACACAATAAAATATCCGTAACGCCCTTTTTTGATAAGTGCACCGGCTTTCTTACCTGTATCTGTCAAACGGTGGAACTTACCGTCTATTTCCTGCAAACCTGCATGACACAGTTTCGCATTGCATTCTTCCGTTGTTACTCCCCATTTTTCTGCCAGCTTAGCGACAGTCAATGTATCGTATTTTTTAGCAATTTCTATATTCTGATTTTTCTGCGAAACTTGCTCTTTTTCTACTACGTCAACTGAAATTTTAACTTCATCGCTAATACGGATAATACGCTGCGCTTCGCTATAAGCATCTTGATAGACTTCTCCATCTTCACTACGCTTTAATAAGATACCCATTTCATTATTATTTATTTGGCTGAATTCATATAAATTCAGGCTTGTAATAATGCAAGCATCTTCGCTGACATAACATTTTGCATGAAGATTCGGACAATAGCTTGTACGAACATAATTTAAATTTTTCAACCAAGCTGCCTCTGATGGCTGCAATTCACTTTTACCATACTGAAAAATTGTGAGCTTTTCAGACGGCATTGAGCCGTAAATCATGGAACGCGTGCGTGCTGGAGCACACACCTTACGCATGGATTTTAGGTTTCATGCAGGCTACAGCTTGCTGCTGCGGCGGTATAAAAGTATTTTTAGTGATTTACCGTTTTTGGTATTTTTGCCCGACGGGGTTAAAAATACAGTTGCTACTCTTGCTGCATGATATTGGCAAGATTTAATTTAAATGTTTGTTGAATCTTGTTTACATCCTTAGCAAAAATATGATAGTCACTCGAAGAATAGATAGATTTTATTCTATCCAAATTAGTTTGTTGATAACATTTTTTCATTTCCGCGATGAAAAAATTATCTTTTCCTCTTTCATTGAGACAGTTATTTTCTAACAGATAGATTGCCCATGCTGTAAAAATAAATGTACTATCTTCCGGATATTCAGATAAATAAATTTCGAATTCAATTATAGAATATTCAGCTGCTTCAATTAATGTTATATCTAAATCTCTGACAAATTTTTCCGTTATATTTTTAAATAATTTCTTGAATTCTATATAATTTTTTATTTTTTCCATGATTCTATTTTCCTGTAAAAATATTTAATTGAATATTTGGATAGCGATTTCTAAACTCTAAAATAACATTGCTGCAAGATTGACAGGCCTTTAATTCTGTAAATAGATCAATTCTACCTGATACATTACGATTATTTCCGAGTTGCTGTGCTATAGTTTCAAGTAATTTATATTCTCCATTACAATCCGCACATCGATTTTCATGCGGTCTTTGTCTTCTAAAAGCTCTTTTACCCTATCGTTTAATTTTAGATAAGGGCTAATCAAATAAAGCCGTTCCTGTGCATTTTTAATTAACTCCTCCAAGTAATACGTTGTACCGCTGGTATTTAAAAATTTTGCCATTTTCTTCTTTCCTGCAATGTTTATTTGATTTATTCGCGGGCAGAGCCCACGCTACGCAGTTGCTTTATATTATTCTGACAGTTGAAATAATAGACTTCACTATCGCTTAGGTCGTCTGAAAATTGCTGCGGCAAACTTTCAGACGACCTTCCTTATTTCTCCAAAGCCTCTTGCAGTTTTTTCTCAATCAAATCCGCGTCAAACGACTTGGCAATCAGCTCGAAGCGCGAGTCGCGCCGCCATGAGACTTGGTTGGCGCCCCATTGCCCGTCCACCCAGTTGAGCCACACCCATGTGCCGAGCACTTGGAACACGCCTTTGGCGCGGACGAGGCCGTCTGTGAATTTGGGCAGGTCGTTGAAGAAGTTGGTCAGCTTTTCGCCGTCAAAATCGCGTCCGGCGGGGAATGTGAAACCTTGCGACTGGAAGCCCATAGTGTTGTCCGGCAGGGCTTTGAGGCGGTAGCGTGATTTTTCGATAACGGGGATGTCGAGCCATTGGATGTCGAGCTGTGCGTTTTGGACTTCGACCACTTTGGCTTTGGGCGGAAACAGTTTTGCCGCTTTGTCGTGAAATTCGGCAAGCTGTTCAGCAGTGCATAAATCGGTTTTGCTGGCCACCAATACATCGCAGATGCCGATTTGGTCTTTATACAACGCCTGCTGCGCGTAATCAGGGTTGATGAACTGGCGCGGATCGACGACGGTAAAGACGGCGCCGATTTCCAAAAGACTGTCCAGAGGTTTGGCTTTCAATTCGTCGATGACGCTGGCGGCATGTGCCAGTCCGCTTGCTTCAATCATCAGGCGGTCGGGCTTGGCGTCGCGCAGCATTTTCTGCACGGTTACGCCCATTTGCGGACCGGCGGTGCAACACAAACAGCCGCCGGCGATTTCTGCCACGGGGATGCCGTTGTCGCTCAATACGGCGCCGTCAATACCGATTTCGCCGAACTCGTTAACAATGATGACCCATTTTTCGTTCGGGTCTTTCTGTTCCATCAGGCTTTTAAGCGCGGTGGTTTTGCCTGTTCCCAGAAAACCTGAAATCAGGTGGACTTTGGTTTTTTTCACTTCTGACATTTTTTACAGATTCCAGTTAAAACAACGTGTTCTTCTTTCAGCGCAAAGCCGCTTTCGGCAACGCCTGCGCACAATGCCGCCCATTCGTGGCTCAGGGTTTGCTCGTCCGCCGTACCGCATTCGGTGCAGACCAAAATAAACGCGCTATGGTGCGCCTCGGCTTCTTCGTGGTCGTGACAATGGTCGTCGCACTCGTGCTGCGCGTGGCTGCACAAAATATAACCGTTGACCGCCGCCACTTTGTGCAAAACGCCCTGCTCCGCCCAAAAATCAAGGGCGCGGTAGGCCGTCGGCGGCGCAACCACGCCCTCGCTTTGCTGCTGCATCTGCGACAAGACGTTGTAGGCTTTAATCACGCCGCTTTGCTGCAAAACGATATCGAGCACCTGCTCGCGCAAAGCGGTTACCTGTACGCCGTCACGGCGTGCCTGTTCGAGGATTTTTTGTTTGATTGCGTGTTTCATAAAGGCTTTCAGACGACCTTAATATTCTGAACGGAGAGGATTACATTATAACGTGTTTATGTAAGATGCAGATATTCGGAGGTCGTCTGAAACCGAGCGCCACCGTTCAGACGACCCATCCCATCCAATCTGCCTATTTGAACCACGACTTAATCCGTGCAAACAAAGACATACTCTGTTTCTCAAAATTCTCCGCCTGTGCGGGTACGGGCAGCGTATTGCGGATGACTTTCATACCGGCAAAGGTTTGGGCGACAGGCATGATTTCGATGGAGTTGACGTTCATGTGCGCCGGACGCTGATAGAGCCACAAAGCCGTATCCGCAATGTCTTGCGGCTGGATGGACTCGACGTTCTCATAAACCTTTTCCGCCCGCTCGTCATCGCCCTTAAATCGGACGTTGGAAAACTCGGTACCGCCGCACAAACCCGGCTCGATGTTGGTAACGCGGATGTTTTTATCCGCCAATTCCGCGCGCAGGTTCATGCTGAACTGGCGCACAAACGCCTTGGTCGCGCCGTACACGTTGCTGCCCTCGTAGGCATAGCTGCCGGCAATCGAACCCAGATTCATGATATAGCCTTGCTTGCGCTCCGCCATTTGCGGCAGGATTTGGCGCGTCAGGAAAGTCAGACCGACGATATTCGTTTGAATCATGGTTTCCCAATCGCCGAAATCTGCTTTGTCTGCCGTTTCCAAACCCAACGCCAATCCGGCGTTGTTGATCAGGCAATCGATTTCGGCAAAATTTTCAGGCAGGCTGTCGAGCGCGTTGCGTATCGACTCGGTACGCGAAACGTCCATTTCCAAAAGATAAAACCGCTCGCCCAATTCGGCTGCCAATGCCTGCAGTTTCTCGCCGCGCCGTGCCGCGCCGATAACGGAATAACCGGCCTGTACAAACGTGCGGCACATCGCCTCGCCGAAACCGGCTGACGCGCCGGTAACCAAAATCGCCATAACTATTTCCTTTCTTTTCTCGTTTTGTAAACCCATTTCAGGTATGATTGCAACTTTTCAGACGACCTCTTCGGACGTCGTCTGAAAAAATATGAATAACAAAATACTATCACAGGACACCAAAGCCATGAATACCAAACTCTTCTCAGCGGCGCTGCTCGCTGCCCTGACCCTTGCCGCCTGCGGTGGCGGCGCACCCGCGCAACCCAAAGGTCCGATCTCCGAAGACCGTACCACCGCGTTCAAATCCATGATGCCCGAGTTCTCCAGCATGGGCAAAATGGTAAAAGGCGAAGAGCCTTACGACGTGGAAAAATTCAAGCAGGCTGCGGCAACTTTTGCCGAAACCAGCAAAAAACCTTTCACCTTCTTCCAATCTGACGACAAAGGCAACGGACGCGCCCTGCCTGCGGTTTGGTCTGATGCGGCCAAATTTAAAGCCGAAGAGGACAAATTCGCCGCTGCCGTTGAGAAACTGAACGCCGCCGCGCAAACCGGCAAGCTGGAAGAAATCAAAGCCGCTTACAGCGAAACCGGCGCAAGCTGCAAATCCTGCCACGACACCTTCCGCGCTCCGGAAGAATAAGCCGCTGCACTGACATACAAAAAGGTCGTCTGAAATCCGGTTTCAGACGACCTTTTTTTGATTTTTAATGATTGCCGTGCTTAATAATCGGTTTCAACGGCAATCCAGCCTTCGTGCAAACGCTTTCATGTTCTGTAAACGTCAAGTTTGACGGTTTGCCTGTCCGTTATCCTTGTTTTCACAAAACGATAAAAAGAAAACCCGTCAGATAATCGACGGGTTTTCGTATGGTGGCGGAGTAAGAGGGATTCGAACCCTCGATGCAGGTTGACCCCACATGCTTCCTTAGCAGGGAAGTGCCTTCAGCCTCTCAGCCATTACTCCTAAGGAAGTGCGTAATATACTGGTTTGACTCGGACGTGTCAAGCCGAGCCTGAGGGTATTTTTTAACCGTATGAAATCATTTGTATAAAATATAAAGAAGCGTGAAATTGTAGCCCATATACGGCGGCTGGTACAATTCATGCTTGGTTTCAGGATGTGATGAAAATGAATGATTTAATCGTATTGAACAAGCCTTATGGCGTGATTTGCCAGTTTTCGGCGCATGAAAAGTATGGGTGTTTGAAAGATTATGTGGCGCTGCCGGACTTTTATCCGGCGGGACGTTTGGATACGGACAGCGAGGGTTTGCTGCTGCTGACGAACGACGGGCGTTTGCAGGCGCGGATTGCGGATCCTAAGTTTAAACTGGAGAAAACTTATTGGGCGCAGGTGGAAGGTTCGCCTAACGAAGCGAAGCTGGATATGCTGCGGCGCGGTGTGGATTTGGGGGATTTTGTCTCGCGTCCGGCAAAGGTCCGCGTATTGGAAGCGGACGAAGCAGATGTTTTATGGCCGCGCGTGCCGCCTATCCGCGTGCGCAAGTCCGTGCCTGATTTTTGGGTGGAAATTCGGATTTCGGAAGGGAAAAACCGACAGGTCAGGCGGATGACGGCTAAGGCGGGTTTTCCGTGCCTGCGTTTGGTCAGGGTGGCAATAGGTCGTCTGAACCTGTTTGATTTGGGCTTGGTGCTTGGGCAATGGACGTTTGCGCCGCATAAGCCTTGATGAATGGCTGTTTATTAAATTAATTGGCTGATAAAGAGAAAGGTCGTCTGAAACCCCTGCAATACGGTTTTCAGACGACCTTTGTTATTGGATATTAATGATGCGTATGACCGATTTGGAAGGTCAGGGTGGTGTAGTTCGCCTGTTTTTGGCACACGCTTTGATCGGGGAAATCGGCTTTGTGTTCTACGCTGGCTTTCCAGAAGCCTTGACGCAGGGGGATGATGCTGACTTCGCCTTTGTCGTCCGTAGTGTCGGAGAAGGCTTGGGCTTCGGTTTTGTGGGTTTTGCTGCGGTCGCTGGTGTCGAAACCGTCAAATGTGGCGGTAACGGTGGCGTTGGGCAGCGGTTCGCCGTTGAAAAGGACGCGGACTTTGAAGCGTTCGCCGACGTGGACGTTGGCAGGATTATCCAGCGGAACGATTTCCAGATGTTGCCCGACTTGCTTGGTGATGACGGCGGTGTCTGCGCTTTCGTGTCCGACGTTGACAATGTTTTTACCGAACATTCGGGTTTGTTCGCAATAGCTGGCGTCAGGCATTTCTTTAATGCTCGCCTGTTTCCAGCCTGCGCTGTTTTTGGACCAGAAGGTCGGTTGGTATTCGGCGGTAACGAGGTAGCTGCCGTCTTTGACAGGGAGTTTGCTGCGGTATTGGTAGTTGTACGTCCCTTTTTGAATCAGATTTTCTTTGCCTTTTTCGGTAATCAGCTGCATGGGTTTGCTGAAAATGTGCAGGCGGTCTTTGGCGATGGGTTCGAGTTCGGGGAACTCGCCGTAGCCCAATTCGGCTTGTAGGTATTCGCCGCCGTGTGTATGGGCGGTTTCGACCCAGACGCGGTGTGCTTGGGCGGTTGTGCTGAACAGGAGCGCGGATGCGATGAACAATGCGGTTTTTTTCATGGGTTCTCCAAATGTATCGAGTAGAAATTTGATTGGTTATAATATAACAATTTTATTTATAACGAAACGGTTTCATGAAAAAAGGTCGTCTGAAAACAGGATTTCTGTTTTCAGACGACCTTTCGCTTAGCTGATGTTTAAGCGTTAACCGGCTTTAGAAGCAATCTGAGGTTTTCGTTTTTCACTTGCAACAGCAGATCGATATTGGGATGCTTGCCCGGATTGGCTTGCGCGTCGGCAACATGTTCGGCAAACCAATCCAAACCCTGCGCAGCAGCTGCGGCATCGAGCTTGCCGCCGAAATTTAATGCCAAAGCGTTATACAGTTTGAGCGAGCCTTGCTTGCCGGGCGCGTTAGGGATGTGATGGACGGCTTTGCCTTGTGCGTCGAGGATGTCGAGTCCACTCAAATGACCGATGTCGGGCATGGCGGCGAGGTTGTCTTGGAAGCTCATGGTTGTCCTTTCTAACATGGGATTTTCAACGAAAAATACCTTGTATAGTGGATTAACTTTAAACCAGTACGGCGTTACCTCTCCTTACCGTACTACCTGTACTGTCTGCGGCTTTGTCGCCTTGTCCTGATTTATGTTAATTCCACTATAAAAAGGTCGTCTGAAAACCATACATTCAGTTTCAGACGACCTCAAATCACGAATCAGCGCGTACCGAAAATCTTATCGCCCGCATCGCCCAAGCCGGGGATGATGTAGCCGTTTTCGTTCAGATGGCTGTCGAGGGCAGCGGTGTAGATGGTGACGTCGGGATGCGCTTCATTGACGGCTTTGACGCCTTCGGGCGCAGCAACGAGTACCAACGCTTTGATATTTTTGCAGCCTTTCGCCTTCAACAAGTCGATGGTAGCCACCATAGAACCGCCGGTCGCGAGCATGGGGTCGATAATCAGCGCGGGGCGTTCGTCCATGCTGTCCACGAATTTTTCAAAATAGGAAACGGGTTTGAGCGTTTCTTCGTCGCGCTGCAATCCGACCACGCTGATTTTGGCAGTCGGAATCAGGTCGAGCACGCCGTCGAGCATACCCAAACCGGCACGCAAAATCGGCACGACGGTCAAGGTTTTGCCCTTGATGCGGTCGCCTTCGATTTGACCGCACCAGCCGTCGATAATGTATTTTTCAATTTCAAAATCACGGCTGGCTTCGTAAGCCATCAGGCGCGCCAGCTCGGTAGTGAGGGTGCGGAATTTGTAAGTGCTGCAATCGGCCTCGCGCATGAGCGTGAGTTTGTGGCGGACAAGGGGGTGATTGATAACGGTTACGTTCATTTGGCAGGCCTCGGATTGTTTTTGAATGGGGGTGATTATACTTTTTTTTATAACGAAACAAAATAAAGGATACGCAACGGCGGCTTATTTTCTGCGATCTCCAGGCTTACGTTTCCCCAATGGTTTTGCCCCGCCCTCCTATCCGGCGGTTTAAACCGCTCCCTACACCTTTACCCGACACCCCGACTTCGCGCTTTCATATACTTTCTCCAGCAGCCCCAACACATCCGCCACTTGGCGCGGCTGCACCGCTGCGGGAGATTTGCCTTGCAGCGCGTCATAAAGGTTTTCATAAAACGCCGCATAATTGCCGCTGACGCTTTCGATTTTCTTGCGGACGACCACCCCGTCGATTTCGGTATGCAGGATGCCCCATTCGTCTTCCAGTTCACGGTTCCACACTCCGACGGGTTGCGCGCCGCCGAGCAGCAGGGCTTCTTGGTTGTCGGCGTTTTGTTTGACGTATGACCCGCGTTTGCCGTGCAAGGTCATGAACGGCAAAGGTTCGCGGGCATATTTGCTTGCAGTCAGGGCGACTTTTTTGCCGTCGGCGTAATAGAGCGCGATATAGAAATTGTCGTCGCTGACTGCTCCTTCATGCTGATAGCGCACGTCGGCATAAAGCTCGTCGGGCATCCCGAAAACATCGACCGCCATATCCATGAGGTGCGAACCCAAATCGTACACCAGCCCCACGCCCGCCTCGCCGGTTTCCTTCCAGCGTTTTTTGTTCAATGCAGCCGCATAACGCTCGAAACGGAACTCTGCATCCACAATTTCGCCCAAAAGGTCGTCTGAAAGCAGTTTTTTGGCGGTCAGCGGCGCGCTGTCCCAGCGGCGGTTTTGGTAAACGGTCAGCAATACGCCCTGCCGCTCGGCAAGTTCCGCCAATTCCAAGGCTTGCGCCGCCGTGACGCACAACGGTTTTTCCACCACCACATTTTTACCCGCACGCAAAGCCTGAGCGGCAAAATCGAAATGCGTCTGGTTCGGCGTGGTCACGATCACCAAATCCACATCGTCAGTAAGCAACTCCTCAAACGAACGCACGGTCTGCGCCTGCGGCAGGACTTCCTGCGCCCTATTGCCGCTGCGTTCAAACACACGCATGACTTCAAACCGCGAATCCGCACGCCAAAACGGCAGATGGAACACCTGCGCCGACATGCCGAACCCCGCCAATCCGATTTTGATTTTCTGCATAGCCAAACTCCTTTTCAGACGACCTCAAATTGCCGTATATCCGTTATAATACCGCACTTATTTCACACAGGCGGTCTGAAAACAAAGTTGAAACGGCCGCCGCCGTTTAAGGAAAACCATGAGAAAACCGCAACGCGGCTATGCCCGCCAAGACCGTGTCAAAGAACAAATCATGCGCGAACTGGCCGAGCTGGTCCGCACCGGCCTGAAAGACCCGCGCGCAGGCTTCATCACCATCAACGAAGTCGAAGTCACCCGCGATTACAGCCACGCCACCGTGTTCTACACCGTCCTCGACGACAGCACCCGCGACATCACCGAAGAAGCCTTGGAACACGCCAAAGGTCATTTGCGCAGCGAGCTGGCGAAACGCATCAAACTCTTCAAAACGCCGGAACTGCACTTCAAATACGACGAATCGCTCGAACGCGGCATGAGCATTTCCAGCCTCATCGACCAAGTGGCGGCGGAAAAGCCGGTGGAAGATTAAAAATAAAGCTCTTCTGAACACCCGGTATTAAAACCGAAGATCTGTTTCAGACGGCCTCCTTGCTCTGCTTTAGGATATATCCATGACCTTTCCCGAATTTCTATTGTTTTTAGTCTTTTTCTCCTATTGTGCCTGCTACGCTTTCAGTTTGCGCAAAGGGACAACTGTCTTTAATACCGCATCGGGCAACGAAATCCACATAGGTAAAAACGGGCATTACTCGGTTTGGCATGATGGAGACGGACAAATCCCCTTCCGCATCACCGACCTAAACGGGCGGGAAGCACCTCTCTCCAAACCGCTGTTTCATGCCAGTTTCCGCCGTACCGGCGGCCGCATCACGCTTTTAAAGCAAGGCCGTCTGAAAAAAGGCAGCTACACAGTAGAAACACCAAATCCGCACAGCCACATCATCCTCAGAAAAACAATATCGGAAACGCCGATCATCCTACTCGGCACTTCCATCTTATCCCTTTCCTTCCTCCTTCACTGACATGACCGCCAAACCCGCCAAACGCCCCGTCAACGGCGTCCTTCTGCTCGACAAGCCCGAAGGACTTTCCAGCAACACCGCCCTGCAAAAAGCCCGCCGCCTCTACAACGCCGAAAAAGCGGGGCATACCGGCGTACTCGATCCTTTGGCGACCGGACTTTTGCCCGTCTGCTTCGGCGAAGCGACCAAGTTCGCCCAATACCTGCTGGATGCCGACAAAGCCTACACCGCCACGCTGAAACTTGGCGAAGCCAGCAGCACCGGCGATGCAGAAGGTGAAATCATCGCCACTGCCCGCGCCGATATTTCCTTAGCCGAATTTCAGACGGCATGCCAAGCCCTGACGGGCAACATCCGCCAAGTGCCGCCAATGTTTTCCGCCCTCAAACACGAAGGCAAACCGCTGTACGAATACGCCCGCAAAGGCATCGTCATCGAACGCAAACCGCGCGACATCACCATTTACGCCATCGACATCACCGAGTTTGACGCGCCCAAAGCCGTCATCGACGTACGTTGCAGCAAAGGCACCTACATCCGCACCCTCAGCGAAGACATCGCCAAACACATCGGCACGTTCGCCCACCTGACCGCCCTGCGCCGTACGGAAACCGCCGGTTTCACCATCCGCGAAAGCCACACGCTCGAAGCCTTGGCAGAATTAAACGAAACCGAACGCGACGCCCTGCTCCTGCCCTGCGACGTTTTAGTGCGGCACTTCCCCAAAATCGAACTGAACGACCGTGCCGTAACCATGCTCAAATGCGGCCAGCGCCCGCAGTTTATCGAGGACATCTCCGCCGATCAGCCCATCCGCGTTTACGACAGGAGCGGAACATTTATCGGCTTGGTGGAATACCAAAAAGAAATC
Source organism: Neisseria sp. HMSC70E02 (assembly GCF_001838645.1). Lineage (NCBI taxonomy): Bacteria > Pseudomonadati > Pseudomonadota > Betaproteobacteria > Neisseriales > Neisseriaceae > Neisseria > Neisseria sp. HMSC70E02. Next base: position 58,778 of record NZ_KV838080.1, read on the forward strand.
GGCCGCCTCAAAGCCCTGCGGCTGATGAATACGGCGAAAGACTGAATGGTTTGATGATCAAATGAAAATATAGGAAAGGTCGTCTGAAAAACAGGAAAACCGGTTTTCAGACGACCTTTTTTTGCAAACTATGTTTTGGTTGCCAGCCGGTCTAGAAAAGATAACGCGATGTAGCGTGGGCTTTGCCCACGAAGATGATAAGTAAAAAAGCTGCCGAAACTTTCTCTATTATCCGCGGGCAAAGCCCGCGCTACGGGTTTCAACCGACCATAGTGCAATGAATGCAAAACAGGTCGTCTGAAAACGTATAGTGAATTAACTTTAAACCAGTACGGCGTTG